>JAUZPI010000099.1 GCA_030706015.1 Bacillota bacterium | reverse complement strand
TACAGATGAATTATTGTTAGCTTTAGCAAAGGAAACAGGAAAAGAAGTACCAGCAATACTTGAAGAAGAAAGAGGTCAATTAGTTGACTTAATGCTTGATAGCTATCAATACTTCCATGATAAAAAGGTAGCGATAACTGGCGATCCTGATATTGTTATTGCGCTTACTCAATTTGTAATATCATTAGGAATGATACCTAAGTATGTAATTACTGGTACACCTGGAACAGCATTTGCTACTCAAATTAATGAGATGTTAGCCAATGCAGGAATAGAAGGTTCAGTTGTTAAAGCTGAAAGTGATTTGTTTGAACTTCATCAATTGATTAAGAATGAAACTGTAGATTTATTGATTGGAGAAACTCACGCAAAATATATCGCTAGAGCAGAGGATGTACCATTTATAAGATTTGGTTTCCCAATACTTGACAGATACGCAAAACAATACTTCCCAGTTGTAGGATATAAGGGCGGAATAAGACTAGTAGAAAGTATGTGCGATGCTATACTTGACAGAATAGATAGAGATTGTGCTGAAGAAGACTTTGAACTAGTAAGATAATAATAAATTTAATTAGTTCTCATACTTAGATTCAGGAGGATATTTAATTCTCCTGAATCAAATTTTAATAAAATTAGATTTTAAATAAGGAGGTGGATCATATGAAACAAACAAATTTTGATTATGATACTGAAACAATAGATGAATGTTTAAAGCTTGTAGATAAAAAAGAGGTTACATGGAAGAGCGAAGCTCAACTTAAGGCAGACATTATAGAAGATAGAAGAAATTCAATCTTAGTTAATTCTTGCAATAATTCCTCAGGGTTTAAATGTGATCAAGAAAGTGTATCTGGAGCGGTTAGTCAAAGAGCTTGTGTTTACTGTGGTGCTAGAGTAGTACTTAATCCGATAACTGATGCCTTTCATATAGTACATGGTCCAATTGGATGTGCTAGTTATACTTGGGATATAAGAGGCAGTTTAACTAGTGGTCAGGACATTTTTAGAAATAGTTTTTCTACAGATTTAAGTGAAAAAGATGTTATTTTTGGCGGCGAGAAAAAACTCGCAAGTGCAATTGATGAAATTGTTGCAAAGTTTAAACCAAAGGTTATATTTGTATATGCTACTTGTATAGTAGGCGTAATAGGAGACGATATAGATGCTGTTTGTAAAGCAGCAGAAAAAAAATACTCAATTAGAGTTATACCAGTAAAATCACCCGGTTTCGCAGGTCATAAGTCAATGGGCTATAAGGCAGCATGCGATGCTCTTATGAAATTGATGGGAGAACCTACTAGAGCTATAAAAGTAAATAAAGTAAATTATCTTGGTGATTTTAATTTAGCTGGAGAATTGTGGATAATACAAAATTATTTAAGAAAAATAGGAATTGACATATTGGCAAGAATAACAGGCGATGGAAAATGCGACGAAATTAAGCAGGCTCCAAAAGCTAAACTAAATATTGTACAATGTGCTGGTTCTATGACATATTTGGCTAAAAAGATGGAAGAAACGTATGATATCCCCTTCTTAAAGATTAGTTTCTATGGTATTGAAGATACTAGAAACTCATTATTAAGGATTGCAGACTTAATTGGAGACGAGGATGTTAAAGAGAGAGATAGAAAATTTGTTGATGAAGAAGAACGTAAAATACAAAACGAGCTTAAGTATTATAGAAGCAAACTTAAAGGAAAGAAAGCTGCGATCTATGTAGGTGGAGGATTCAAGGCTATTTCCTTAATAAAACAATTTAGAGATTTAGGTATTGAAACAGTTATGGTAGGTACACAAACTGGTAAAAAGGATGATTACGACATTATTAGAAGTATTACTGATGAGGGAACTGTAATTCTTGATGATGCAAACCCTTATGAGTTAGAAAAGTTTATGTTAGAAAAAGGAGCAGATGTTCTTGTTGGTGGTGTAAAAGAAAGACCTCTTGCATACAAGCTAGGTGTTGCCTTCTGTGATCATAATCATGAAAGAAGACATCCACTTTGTGGATTTATAGGAGCAGTTAACTTTGCTAAGGAGATAAACCTAACAGTGAACAACCCAGTCTGGAAATATATATAGTTAGTGGGGGGATTTATTATGAGTAGTCGAAATTTTGTGAATTTAAACGTGAATCCTTGTAAAATGTGTATGCCAATGGGGGCTGTTCAGGCTTTCAAGGGAATCGAAAACAGCATGGTTATTTTACATGGATCACAAGGTTGTAGTACGTATATAAGAAGACATATGGCAACACATTACAATGAACCAATTGATATAGCATCTTCTTCATTGACTGAAAATGGAACTGTATATGGCGGTTCAGAAAACTTAAAGACTGGATTAAAAAATATGATTAAGCTTTACAAGCCTGCCGTTATTGGAATAACAACTACTTGTTTAGCTGAAACCATAGGTGAAGACATCAACAGAATAGTTAACGAATTCTACGAGGAAGAAGCACATAATGAAGAAATTAAGAAGCTTAAGATAGTAACAGTCCCTACGCCAGGGTATGGTGGAACACAAGCAGAGGGGTATTATAGATCCTTAAGAAAAATAGTTGAACAAATGACAGTGGATACCGATAAGCATAATAAAATAAATATAATTTGTGGAAATATAAATCCAGCGGATGTAAGAAACATAAAGAGAATACTGGATTTGTTTGATGTAGAATATACCATGCTCCCAGATGTTTCAAATACTCTTGATTCACCACATAATGAAAAATATACAAGAATACCTCAGGGTGGAACTAAAACAAAAGATATTGAAAAAATGGGTGGAGCAGTTGCAACGATAGAGATGGGAATGACCATAGCTGATGATGAATCAGCAGGTGTTTTTCTTCAAGAGAAATATGGAGTTCCTTTATATAAATGTGAGATACCAATAGGTTTACGCAATACAGATAAGTTTGTGGATATAATATCACAAATTAGTAAAAAGCCAATTCCAGAGGAACTAAAATTAGAGCGTGGAAGATTATTGGACGCTATGATTGATAACCACAAATTTAATGGAGAAGCAAAGGCTATTATATATGGTGAACCAGAGTTAGTGCTTGCGCTTGTTAAAGCTGGTGTGGAAAATGGAATTGTGCCAAAGCTTGTAGCCATTGGTGCTAAGAATAGAACTCTTAAGAATTATATAACTGATGAAGTAAAAAGTATCTGCGAGGATATAGTGATTTTAGACGATACAGATTTTGAAACTATAGAAATGTATGCAAAAAAACTTAATCCAAACATAATCATTGGTAATTCTGATGGAAGAAGAATGGCAAAAAGACTTGGAATTGAAATTATGAGAATTGGATTCCCGATACATGATAGAGTAGGTGCTCAAAGACAAACCTTTACAGGCTACAATGGTACTGCTTTATTCATTGATGGAACAGCAAATATAATATTGGCCAAAGACGAAGATAGTTTTAGAGAAGAAGCATACGATATGTACTATAGAGGGGAAGAAAGGGGTGTTACTATGAATAACATTCAAGAAGTAAAAGAAGAAAAAGTTGAAACTGTAATATCAATTGAAGATAAAACTAAGACTCATCCATGCTATAATGCTGGTGCTCATGATCATGCAAGAATGCACATCCCAGTAGCGCCAAAATGTAATATAAGCTGCAATTATTGCAATAGAAAATATGATTGTCCAAATGAAACAAGGCCGGGGGTAACAAGTGAGGTGTTATCACCTGAACAAGCACTTGCAAAATTTAAGCTGGTAAAAGAAAAGGTACCAAATTTAAGTGTACTAGGTATAGCAGGACCTGGAGATGCTCTAGCAAATTTTGAACAAGTAAAAAAATCCATTCAATTAATCAAAGAGGAAGATCCAAGTATAACCTTCTGTTTATCTACAAATGGACTAATGCTGCCATTTTATGCAAATGAGTTAATTGAATTAGGAGTATCACATGTTACTGTTACTATGAACACTGTAGATCCGAAGCTTGGCGGTAAGATCTATAAAGAAGTAAATTATTTAGGCAGTAAGTATACTGGAGAAGAAGGTGCTGGAATACTTTTAAATAATCAGCTTACTGGATTAAAGTATTTATCATCAAAGGGTATTATGTGTAAGGTAAACATAGTAATGATAAAGGGTATAAACGACGATCATATTGAAGAAGTTGTAAAGAAAGTAAAAGAATGCGGAGTATTTATGACTAATATTATGAAGATGATACCTGTAGTTGGAAGTGCTTTTGAAGGCGCTGACGTAGTTAGCAATGAAGAACTTAATGATATGAGGAAAAAGTGCGGAGAGCATGTTAAGCAAATGTATCATTGCAGACAATGCAGAGCTGATGCTATTGGAACATTAAATAATGATTGTTCTGCAGATTTTAGGTATGGATGTGGAAAAGGAGCTGCAGGACCTACTAAAGAAAAAGAAAAAATTGAAATACCAGCAAAAGAAGAGGTTTCATTGAAGTTTGCTGTAGCATCAAAGACTGGAATAAATGTTGATGAACATTTTGGACATGCAGAGGAATTTTATATTTATGGTTTTTCCAATGGAAAAGCTAGTTTACTAGAAAAAAGAAACGTAGAAAAATACTGCACTGGTGTAGATGACTGTGATGCACATGATAATAAAATTGAAAAGATTTTGAGAACAATAAAAGACTGTAATGCAGTATTAACAATGAGAATTGGTGATTCACCAGAGAAAAAACTTGAGGAAAATGGTATTAGAGTATTCAAAATGTATGATGAAATAAACTGCGGAATAGACAAAGTAGCAGAAGAATTAAGAAGATAGTTGATTTTAATAATAAACATCTTAGAGATAAATATATAGAAAAGGCTTTAATTAAAACTAAAATATTATAAGGATAAAAGGTGCTGTACACGTATTTATGCTTTATAGCTATAGTTGCAGCACCCTTTGCAATTTATATTAATGGGGAGTGATATATATGTGTATTTCAATGGGTGATAAAAAAATTTTTATAGTTGATAGGTCTCTTCCTGTAATATTAAGAAAGAATAAAACAGTAAATTCTCAGAATTTAATCGATTATAGTTTGCAATTAAAAAAGGTTGGAACTGATCTCTTAGAAGTTGATGCAAATGTAGTTAGCTCAATTGGGGATTTACCTGATGATATAAATTATATTTTTCGAATAAAGAATAAGAGTGATTTTATACATCTTAATAAAGGAATTTTTAAATATTTCATTATCAATTTCAAGGATATATTAAGCCTCAGTATAAGAAGCATAAATCAAATAAATAAATTACCTCTTATACTTGAATTAGACAAAGAAGACTTGTACTATAATGATGACGAAGAATTAAATATTATAGGATTAAAGGCTTTTAAAAATGTAATTAATTTTGATAATTTGAGGGCTATAAGAATACAGGGACTAAGTAAATGTATTTTATATCCTTGGGAAAAAATCATTAGTGATATTAAGCGTGAATTTGATGTGAAAGTTGATATATGTGCTGACAATAGGATTAACATGGGTACAGCAGTTGCTCTTGAAGCTTGCATGGCAGGACCTGAGTTTATTACTACTGCTTTTTATGGCTGTGGAGGGGATTACGGGTATGCCCCATTGGAGGAAGTAATAACTGCCTTACCTGTTATAAGCGGCTTAGATGTTGAAGGAGAAATCAAGTATTTTATGAAGCTTTCTAAATTATATGAGCAAATTACAGGAGTAGCAATATCCAAAACAAAGGCAATTTTAGGGGAAGACATTTTTAACTATGAGTCAGGAATTCATGCAGATGGAATAGAAAAAGCACCACTAACTTATGAACCTTTTGATCCAGCAATGGTAGGTCAAAATAGAAAGATGATAATAGGAAAACATTCTGGGTCTAAAGCAATTACAATAAAATTAAATCAGTTAAGTGTAAATTACTCAGTAGTGGATATGAATACACTTCTAAAACAAGTTAGAGAGAAGAGTATAGAGCTGAAAAGAGGAATATTGGATGATGAATTAGTTCAAATGTGCTGTTCGCAAAATGAAAGCAGCTTTCACAATGGATAAGCAGCGAATACCGAGGTGAATGAAAATGAATTATTATGTAGTAGATACAACATTAAGGGATGGAGAACAAAAGGCTGGTGTAGCCCTTGGCATGAAGGATAAAATTGAAATATCAAAATTGTTGAATGAAGCTGGTATTTATCAGATTGAAGCAGGAATACCTGCCATGGGTGGAGATGAAAAGCAAAGTATAGAAAAAATGATGGAATTAAATTTGAAATCTAAAATATCATCTTGGAATAGAACAAATTTATCTGATATACAGCATTCAATTGATTGTGGAGTTGATATAATTCATATTTCAGTACCAACTTCAGATATACAGATTGCCTACAAATTAAATAAAGATAGAAATTGGGTTATATACAATATGGAGAAAGCAATCAGTTTTGCAAAGGAAAAAGGTTTTCCTGTTACTGTTGGTTTTGAGGATGCATCTAGGGCGGATATTGAATTTATAAAGCACCTTGCATTAGTAGCTAAGAGAGAAGGGGCTGAACGAATAAGATATGCAGATACTGTGGGTACGGTATTTCCCCAAAAAATATATGAGGATATTAAGAGCATAAGTGCTAAAGCCTTCATAGACATTGAAATACATGCGCATAATGATTTTGGTATGGCTGTAGCTAATTCTGTGGCGGCCTTGGAAGGCGGAGCTAATTATATAAACTGTACTATTGGGGGAATAGGAGAACGAGCAGGAAACTGTAATTTTTTCAATTTTGTAACTGCAGTTCAACACAGGTATGATACAGGAAATGTTGCCAATAATGCTAAGCTGATGGAGATAGAGAAGAAAATACTAGGTATTATTAGGCATGGAGCATAATGAATTTAATTATAGTGATAGGATAAATGACTACTGTGGTGGTATTTGTCCTTTTTTTATGCGTTTAAATAGTAAACAATTTATCAAGTTGTAATTGTGTAACAAAAATTCACTTAGTGAATAGAATAAGAGTATAATTGAAATTTTTGAGGTGAATATGAGTGGCCTATTCAGATAGAGAATTATTTGCAAGAATTATTAAATGTGAAGCTGGCGGTGAAGGCGAGAATGGCATGAAGGGAGTAGCCAGTGTAATAATGAATAGAGTTAGAGTACCTTATGGGGAGTACCATAGAATAGGTGAAGGAAATGTCAGACAAATAATTTATCAGAAAGGTCAATTTGACTGTGTACGTTCATCCTTTGGTGGAGCGCCGAATCCACAAACTATTTGGGCGAATCCACCAGATCAGATACATTATGATATTGCTGATTGGGCACTATCAGGACACAGGCTTTTTACTATTGGTTATTCTCTTTGGTACTTTAATCCGTTTGCACCCTCCTGTCCTTATACCTTTCCTTATAATGGAACAGGAAGTTTTCAGGTTAAAGTTGGTCAACATTGTTTTTATAATCCAACTGAAACTTATGCAGAAACTTAGACAATATGTTAACGGTATCACTGAAAGTCTATGCTGCTACAGAGTTTTTATTATATAAGTATATTTTCTTGCAGTGTAACTTTCGTGACATATATAATTACGATTATATTAGGAGGATGATTTATGATTCCAGAAGAATGCTTGGATTGCTGTTATAGACAGATGCCAATGTATCCTATGATGCCAGGACAGATGCCCGGAACAATGATGGGAGGTATGCCAGGACAAATGCCAGGACCTTTTATGACAAGTATGCCAGGACAAATGTTAGGAACAATGCCAGGAACAATGATGGAGGGTACTGAAGGACAGATGCCTACAGGCGTAACAGGTGCGATAGAAGGAATGCCGGGACCAGCACCAGGAACTACTGTACAAGGAGTGCCAGGTTCAACTGCTGTTCCTCCGATGGGGATAACTGGTGCAGGTGGAACAGCCACTGCAGGAATGTGTGGGCCTGCTGGTTGTGGATCACCTTTTGAAACAGCACCTGGAGCACCTATTCAACTAGATATAAATTATACTCAGGGATATTTAAGAACTCAGATAGGAAAACTCATGAGAGTAGAATTTTTGGTAGGAACTACTACTTTAACTGACCGTACAGGTGTTTTAGTTGCAGTGGGCATAAGTTATATAATACTAAGAGATGTTGGTTCAAACAATCTCATTGTATGCGATATCTATTCTATAAAATTTGTTACGATTTATGCTACACCTAGATAACATAGTTAAATAACTATAAAGGATCAAGTAGATAATTGCGGAAGTAGTATTTTCATTTATAGGTGAAAGAGAGTGATGACACTCTCTTTTATTACATCTCAAAATATACATTACTAAGGTACATAATTGGGAATTTAAAATAATAAATAATGGAATACTAATTCTATAACTTAATGTTTAGAGGAAAGGGTTTGATTGTATGAACAGCAATGAAGCTTTATTAGATGAACTAAGGCAGCAGGAAGAAACTTTTCAGTTTTACGAATTTTCAAATGAAACAGCATTCGTGTTGGGATTGAACTTAGTTCAAAACGCTAAAAAAAATAGAAAGCCTGCTGTTATTGATATTTCAAGGTATAATCATCAATTATTTCATTATTCTTGTGAAGGATCTCTGCCTGAGGACGACTGTTGGATAGTAAAAATGAATAGAGTTGTACATAGATTTAATAAGAGCTCATTGCATTTTGGGATTTATTTAAAAGAAGAAGGAAAGACAATACAAGAAAAGTATGGTATTAGTTCAATTGAATATGCACCTCATGGCGGTGCATTCCCTATAAGAATTAAGAATGTGGGTATTATTGGTACAATAACAGTCACTGGGTTACCTCAGGAGGAAAATCATAATATGGTAGTTAATGTTTTGAGGGAATATTTAAAAGTAGAATAATAAGAGCAGAAAATAATATTCGCATTTTATTATCTTAAATTATTAATATCAGGAAAAAAAGCATAAGTTCTATAAAAATATAGAGCTTACGCTTTTTAATTTATGGACTAAAGAACTTTATTAGATATAACTTCTAATACACCATTTTCTGCATTACTTTTCGCTATAAACCTGGCATGTTTTTTTACGCCATCAGGTGCATTTTCCATAGCGTAGCTATGGTAAGCAGATTGCAGCATGTGAATGTCATTAAAATAATCACCGAAGACCATTGTTTCTTCTGGTTTAATGTTGAATTTTTCCTGAAGAAGCTCAATAGCGGCTCCCTTATTTACATCATTATTGATTATATCAAGCCAAAGCTCGCCTGATACTGTAATTTGAAGTTTATCTCCGAAAATGGGCGAATAGACTTTATTTGAGTTTTCAGCAGCACCTTTAAGATCGCAGATTGTAAATTTTAAGATATCATCATCTATTTCAGAAAAATTGTTCACCTGTTCATACTTATGGTAGTATTTTTCCACCTCAGTAATAAATTCAGGGTAGGTTTTCTCCACATAGGCTGACTTTTTGCCGCAAAGAACTATTTCACAACCATCAATTTGTCTGCTGATTTTGATTAATTCTTCAATTACATCTTTATCCAAGATGCTTGAGGAAAGCTCTTTCCCTTTGTAGATTACGTAACTTCCATTCTCAGCTACATAGATTATGTCGTCTTTAACCTTTGAAAATTTGTTTTTAAGACTGTAATACTGTCTGCCACTGGCTGAAACAAATAAGATGCCCTTTTGCTTAAGCTTGTCTAATATATTAAAAAACTCTTCATTAAGTTTTCCATGTTCATTTAATAATGTACCATCCATGTCGCTAGCTATAAGTTTTATCATTAAGATAGTCATCTCCTCTCTACCTTCTAGCTATATTATATAATGAACAGAGTAAAAATTCTATGGTTTAAATATTGTTAGTTTTTTAGCATAGGTAAAAAATACATCTAAAATGTTAACAAAATTATAGATTAACCTAATATAATTAGTTATTATTGATATATCAATAGGGGAAGCTAGGTCAAGATACACTTATAGTTTAGAAACTTAATCTAATATGAGGAATTGTTATTATGAATGAAGTTATAAAAGTAATACAAAATCATAGATCTATAAGATCTTATTTAAACAAAGATATTTCAAATGAGATAATTGATGAAATATTAAAAAGTGCTCAATCCATGCCCAATTCAATAAACGGTCAGCAGACTTCTGTAATTGTAATAAGGGATAAAACGAAAAAAGAAAAAATTGCAGAGCTTGCTGGGGGGCAGCCCTGGATTAGTGAAGCACCTGTATTTTTAGTATTTGTAATGGATTTTTATAAAACATAAGATCTTCTAGAGCTTCCTAAGTACACATATCCTGTGGTAGGCCTGGCAATGGGATACCCAAAAGATGCACCAGGTAAAAAGATAAGATTACCATTTAAAACATATAAGCATGAAGAAAAGTATAATAAAGAGGGGTTAGACGAAGTCATCAATAAGTACGATGAAGAAATGAGTGTCTATCTTGCAAAGATAGGAAGAGAGAAAGAAGTAAATTGGAGTGTTAATACGTCCTCGGTTTATAAACATATCTATTTCCCAAAGGTTTATGGAACATTAAAAGAGCAAGGCTTTGAAAATGACAAATAACTCTGAAAGAATATTGCATACCTAAAAGATATTTGTTAATATCTTTTAGGTAGTTTACTTAAAATATTTGACTTTTTACTTAAATATAGTAGTATTATAATTATAAAAGAAGAAAATTAATGCTGAATTATCTCAGATTATTTTGGAGGTTAGCAATGGGGAAAGCAGTAACCATGTCTGATATAGCTAAAAAACTAAATGTAAGCACTGTAACAGTCTCAAAAGCTTTAGCAGACAAAGAGGGAGTTAGTGATGAAATTAGAGCAAAAATTAAGCAGGTAGCAAATGAAATGGGATATAGATATAATGTTGCTGCTAAATCTTTGAGGGGTGGATTAACATATAACGTAGGAATTATTATACCAGAAAGATTTATCGAGGTAGGTATGTCATTCTATTGGCAGTTGTATAAAAAGGTTGCAGATGAATTAAAGGAACAAAATTATTATGCTGTTTTTGAGATATTAAAATTTTCAGATGAGGAAAATGCTGTTGTTCCTAAAATGATCTATGATAATAAAGTAGATGGTATTATAGTAATAGGGCAAGTTGTTATGGAATATTTTGAAACGATTAAGTCCGTACCAGTGCCTGTTGTTTTTATGGATTTTTATGAGAAAGACAATACTCAAGACTTTGTTATTACTGATAATTTTCATAGTATGTACATGCTTACAAGTCATTTAATTGAAATGGGACATAGGGATATAGGGTTTGTTGGAAATTTTAAATCTACAAGCAGTATTCAAGATAGGTATTTAGGTTATATGAAGGCTTTAATTGAAAATGATATTGATTTAAATAGATGCAGTCAGTGGTATATTAATGACCGTGATAAAGAAGGGGTATATAAAGACTTTGAGCTTACTGAAACACTACCTACAGCTTTTGTATGTAATTGTGATAATGTAGCATACGATTTAATGAATAAGCTTCAGGAGAGAGGTTATAGGGTTCCAGAGGATATATCTGTTGTAGGTTTTGATAATTATAAGCTTTCAAGCAAAAATGGTGTAGCTTTGACTACTGCAGAGGTGGACATGAATACTATGGCTCAGACAGCGGTAGATATTCTTATGAAAAAGATTAATAAGGATGAGGTTAAAAAAGGAATTAGACAAATAAGCTGTAAAATAATATTAAATAACTCTGTAAAAAAATTACATAGTTAAGTAATTTTTGTATAATAAAGTGTAATAATTGAAGTGAAAACTGTCAGTTGTTACACTTTATTTGTCATTTTTCACTAAAAAACTGGAAGGGAATCGCTTGACTTTTATAGGGTGTAAACGTATAATGAAGATAAGTTAAACGATAACTTAAATTTAACTAAAATGATTAGAAAACTTACTTAAATTAATATCGGTAGATTAGGAGATGTTAATATGGGATTTTCGAGGGATTTTGTATGGGGAGCTGCCACTTCCTCCTATCAAATTGAAGGTGCAGCTTACGAAGATGGCAGAGGTTTAACGGTATGGGAAGACTTTTGTAATACTCCTGGAAAAGTATTTAGCGGCCAAAACGGCGATGTAGCCTGTGACCATTATCATAGATATAAAGAGGATGTACAAATTATGTCTGAGCTTGGTCTTCAAGCGTACAGATTTTCTATTGCATGGTCAAGAATACTTCCAGATGGTGTTGGTGAAGTAAATGAAAAAGGCTTGGAGTTTTATGATAATTTAGTGAATGAACTTTTAGAAAAAGGCATTACTCCGTACATAACCTTATTCCATTGGGATTTACCATATGCATTATATCGTCTTGGTGGATGGCAAAATCCAGAAAGTCCTAAATGGTTTGCTAAGTATGCTAAGATTGTTGCAGAAAGGCTTGGGGATAGAGTAAAGCAATTTATTACCTTTAATGAACCACAATGCTTTGTTGGTTTAGGTCATGTTACAGGTGAGCATGCTCCAGGTAATATAATGTCAAGAAAATCTACATTAGAAATGGCTCACAATGTTATGCTGGCTCATGGACTTGCAGTTCAAGCAATTAGAAGTGTGGTGAAAGACGTTAAAGTAGGTTATGCACCAACTAGTTCTACTTCTTACCCAGCAACTAATTCAAAAGAAGATATAGAGGCTGCTAGGGCCCATTATTTTCAGGTGCAGCCGAATCCAGACAATTACTTATGGAGTGTTACCTGGTGGAGTGACCCTGTAATGTTAGGGGCTTATCCTGAAGATGGTTTAAAGCTTTATGAGAAGGATTTACCTAAAATAGGACAAGATGATTTAAAGATAATGTCACAGCCTCTTGATTTTTATGGACAAAATATTTATAACGGTGCAGCAATAATGGCTGGCAAGAACGGTTTTGAATGGGTGGATCGTCCGGTTGGATATGCTAAAACAGCAATTGGCTGGCCAGTAACGCCAGAGTGCTTATACTGGGGACCTAAATTCTTATATGAGAGATATAAAAAGCCTATTATCATTACTGAAAACGGAATGTCTGCTCATGATAATATTTCTGTTGATGGTAAGGTACATGATCCTAATAGGATAGATTTCATGTATCGTTATATTAAAGAAATGAAAAGAGCAGTTGAAGATGGAGTAGATATTAAAGCATATTTTGCATGGTCTTTAATGGATAATTTTGAATGGGCTAAAGGGTATTTTGATCGTTTTGGTATGGTGTATGTAGATTTTGAAACACAAAAAAGAATTATCAAGGATTCCGGCTATTGGTATAGAGATTTAATAACTTCTAACGGAGAAATACTTAAGTAGGAGGCAGTATAAACAATGGGTATATATTTTAATGAAAAATCAAAGTCTTTTAAGCTTGATGCGAAGGATACAAGCTACATAATGGCGATTGTAGACGAGGAACAATTTTTAGGTCATGTATATTTTGGAGAGAAAATTCCAGATATGGATGTAAATTATTTAATGCGTTTGGAGGAGCCGCCTTTTGTGCCTTCCAAAAATAATAGAGAAAGAATGTCGTTTTTGGATAGTTTCCCAACTGAATATTCTACTAGTGGTTTAGGTGATTTCAGAGAGCCTTGTCTTAAGGTTATGACAAATTCAGGTATAAGTGCTTGTGGTATTTCTTATGCTTCTCATCTTATATATCAAGGTAAACCGAAATTAAAAGGTCTACCAGCAACCTTTGGAGATAAAGAAGATTGCACTACTATAGAAATAACATGCATTGATAAGCACTTAAATTTAGAAGTGGTTTTAATTTATACAGTTTTTGAAAATTTAAATGTTATAACAAGAAGTGTAAGGGTTAAAAATTGTGCTGACGTAAGTATACAATTGACAAGAGTGTTATCTTCTTGTGTAGACTTTGATAGAAATGATTTAGATGTAATTACTCTGCACGGATCTTGGGGAAGAGAACGTCATATTAACAGAAGAAATTTAACTCTTGGAAAACAAGGTATTTCATCCTCTAGAGGAGAATCAAGTCATCAAGTTAATCCATTTATTGCAGTATTAGATAGAACTGCTACTGAAGATAGCGGAGAGGTTTATGGATTCAATTTTGTTTATTCAGGTAATTTCTTTGCTCAAGCTGAAGGATATCAATTTGATACAACTCGTGTGG
>JAUZPI010000098.1 GCA_030706015.1 Bacillota bacterium | reverse complement strand
CAATAAAAGGTTTTAAGTACTTCGCCAATCTCATCATTGGTGCATCAACTCCTTTGCAAAAATTTACGTATAGATATATTTCAATAAATATATGTTTTCCTAAATCAGACATAATATTTCATAGCTATACCTTCAAAAGCAAGCAATGCTTGCAGAATTTAGGATTATTAAGGAATAATATAATTTATGCAAGCCAAAGTTAAGAGAGGTGAGGTTTAGGCATAATTATATTGACATGTTAATGTGTGGAATATATAATAATAAGGAACGGAGGTTCTTTATTATGCAGGTTCTAAAAGAAGAGATTAGGAAAAAAATATTAGATGTTGCGGAAAACATGTTTTACCAAAACGGATTTGAAGATACCACTACACGAAATATTGCTAAGGAGGTAGGTGTAAGTGTTAGCAATTTGTACTTGTACTACAAAAATAAAGAAACTATATTCTATGAAATAATCGATGGATTCTATAAATACTTCATTAATTCCATTGAAACATTTTTTAAGCATGATGATTCTGATAATAATATGGATGCTTCTATTGGTTATTTCGTGAAAAAAATTATTACAACTGATCGAAGAAAGTTTGTTATATTATGTAACAGAAGTAAAGGAACAAAATATGAGGGGTTCAAACAGCAGATTGCAGGTATTCTTAATAGTCATATGAAAATGCAGGTAAAAAAAGATTTAATAAAGGATCCTTTGATTTTAGATATATTGGCTAAAAACTTTATTGAAGGAATAATCGAATTGGCTGGAAATTACAAAGGTGAATGTTGGCTTGAAGACAGTGTTAATACCTTGGTTAAGTATCACATGAAAGGCATGGAGCAATTCATGTGAAATTTTTTATCATAATAAGGAACGTCTGCTCTTTATTGCGATGATTTATAAATTACTTAGTTTAAAGGCTAAGGAATATATTATAAATTTCATTAAGCTAATATTATTGGTATTAAGGGAGGAGTTAATAATGGGAATAAGAGACTTTTTGTTAAGCGGTGAAACTGAAGGTGGAAGAAGAGTTTATAGAAAGATGTTAAATTGGTTGGACAGTCCTTCAAGATTAAAATATGACAATCCTGAGGTATTACTTAAAGGTTCAGGTATACAGCCTGGTCAAACAGTTTTGGAGATTGGGTGCGGATCTGGTTTTTTTTCGATACCTGCTTCCCAAGTATTAGGTAGTGAAGGAAAACTGTATTCTACAGACATTAATCCTATGGCAGTTGAAGAAACTCAAAGGAAAGTTGATGAGTTAAATATAAAAAATGTACTAGTTAAGAAAGATGACGCCATGAGTTCTTCTTTTGGAGAGTCTATGTTTGATTTAATTCTTCTCTACGGTGTTGTACCTGCCCCAGTTATATCTATGAAGAAACTCTCCAAAGAAACTTATAGGTTATTAAAACCTGGTGGAGTTCTTGCAATTTGGACTAAAGTACCACTTTGGACACCACGTGATGCTATAAGAAATGCTCCCTTTGAAGAATTAGATAAACTTAATGGAGTTTTTCGTTTAAGAAAAAAATATTAGGATGAATAGAACCAATAGGTTCTAAAGTACCTTTATTTAGAGTCTAACACTTAGTTCAAATTAAATTAAGGTGTTAGACTCTTATTATTTTTAACTTTTTAAAAAGTTACTATATTGTAGTCCCCATTCACCCATGCCAAGGATAACCTTTAAAAAATTTTCTCCAATGTCTGTTAACGAGTATTCAACTTTAGGAGGAACTTCCTTATATACTTCCCTACGAATAAGCCCATCCACTTCCAGTTCTCTAAGTTCTTTAGTTAATGAACTTTGTCTTATACTTGGTAAAGACTTTTGAAGTTCGTTAAAGCGCCTAACTCCATCTTTTAAACGCCACATTATCAATATTTTCCATTTACCACCAAGGACAGTTTGAACAAGGGCAACAGGGCACTGAATCTCTAATAGTTTTTCTTTTCTATCCATGAATACCTCCATTGCTAAGTACATAATTTGTACTTAGTACAAAAAATAATAGTACTTGTAACAAATGTAATTAGTTACTACAATTATAATAAATTACATGTAATTATTCAAACAGAATGCGAAGCGAGATGATAAAATATTTAATCTTTAACAGAAGTGGAGTGAAAGAATGAATGATACTTTAAAGAGTATTAAAATTCTTTAAGAGCGTATTAATCAAGGTTTTAGGATTAGTACAAAGTTGTAACTTACTATACATTATTGGGAGGAATCACAATGAAAGTAAAGCAAATATTAAATCGATTTTATGTGAATGATATTGAGCAATCAATAGAATTTTACGAAAAAGTATTGAATGAAAAATGCAATTTGAGATTTAAGTATTCTCAAGTAAATTTAGAATTAGCACAAATAAGAAACATTTTAATTCTTGCTGGTTCTGATGAAGCACTAAAGCCATTTAGAGATACACAAGCAACATTTTTAGTTGATTCAATTATTGAATTTAAGGATTTTTTATTAGATAATGGAGCTACAATTATTAGAGATTTAAGGGAAGTTCCTACAGGAATGAATATGACTGTAAAACATTTAGATAGTACTATCGTTGAATATGTTGAACATTATTCTTAAACATAGTTAGGAGAGACTTTGAACCATTTGATGCTACAATTGAAAGGGTGGTTTTGGCAAAATGTAATCCGTATAAAGAAATACAAAAGTTGATGAAATAAAAGCTGTTAAAACCGCATTATCTATTGATGAAGTTAATGGCTTAAGAAATTAATAAGAATTTCGAAGTGAAAACAATAGTAAACACCAACATAAAGTTTTTATTATAAATGAATTATAGTTTATAATATAATAAGAGATTGAAACGATAATTATGATATTTGGTAAATCAAACTAAGACTTGAGAAATGGGGAAAAGAATTTTATGAAAGAATTTAATGTTACAGGTTTATGCATTCCTGAGAAGCATTATATGGTTGATATAGGTGATAAGTTAAATAAAATACTGAAGATGATTGATAGGGAAACCTATTTTACTATAAATCGTCCAAGGCAGTACGGTAAAACTACTACTCTTAACAGGCTTGTTGAAGAATTGAATAAAAAGTATATAGTCATAAAGACAAGCTTTGAAGGCATAGGAGATGAAATGTTTCAAACGGAAGAGGGGTTCTGCAGAAGCATTTTTGATGTCTTCGCTTTTGGAGTAAGGTTTACCAATAAAGAATTATATTCAATCTTGAAAGCATATGCAGGTAAGACAAAGAGCTTCAAGGAATTATCGGAAAATATTACAAATCTTATTGAAGGCTGCAATAAGGATGTAATTTTAATAATAGATGAAGTAGATAAAAGCAGCGGGAACAGAATATTTATGCAATTTTTAGGTGTACTGAGAAATAAATATATGGCTATGGCAGCAAAAGAAGATTTAACTTTTAAAAGTGTTATTTTGGGCGGAGTCAATGATATTAAAAATATCAAGCTTAAAATAAGAGAAGAGAGGGATAGGGTTTTCAATTCACCCTGGAATATTGCTGCTGACTTCAGACTGGATATGTCCTTTTCGGCACAAGAAATAGAAACCATGTTAAAGGATTATGTTAATGATACAGGAATAAAAATGGATACTAAGCTCATATCAGAAGAGATTAGAAGTTTTACCAGCGGATATCCATATCTAGTAAGCAGAATATGTAAAAATATAGATGAGTATCTGGAAAGAGATTGGACAGTAAAAGGCTTGGAAAAGGCCATTAAAATGACCTTAAATGAACATAATACTCTTTTTGATGACGTTATTAAAAACTTGGAAAACTATGAAGAAATAAAAGCGGCTGTCAATGAAATATTGGTGAAAGGGAGACATATTTCCTATAACCCTTTTGTATACGAAAAAGGGATTATGTACGGCATTTTCTCAGAAAGAGAGGGAAGCCTTGCTATACACAATACCATATTTGAAGCTTTGCTGTATGACTACTTGATAGCTCAAAAAGAGCTTCAGACACTTGCTTTACGGTTTCCTCAGATTGATAAGAGCGATTTTATAGACAGTGGCAAGCTTAATATGGAGAAACTTCTTTTAAAGTTTCAAGAATTTATCCGATGACTACCAGCCGTAATACTCCCGCTTCAATAAGCTGGAGATAACGGCTGATACGTCCCTGGATAACGATTTCTAAGCGTCTTTGACGCTAAGAACTCTGTTTATGTATGAGCAATATAGGGAAGAAGATGAATATTTTTATGAATCAAATGGTAGGCTGATTTTTCTGGCCTACTTAAAGCCAATTCTAAACGGTAAAGGCTTCAGCCTTTGTAGAGCCCCAGACAAGGCAAAACAAGAGAATGGATATAGTCATTACTTACGGAAATGAACGACATATTATTGAACTAAAAATATGGAACGGTGAAAAATATACCGCAAAGGGAGAAGCTCAATTGGCTGACTACTTAGAAATCCATAGATTAAGTACAGGATAGCTCCTTATCTTTAATTTCAACAAGAATAAGGAATATAAGTCTCAATGGGTGAGAGTGCAGGGAAAAGCTATATTTGAAGTAACAGTATAGAATAGGTACAATACATATATTTAAAGTCTAGCACAGAGTTCAAATTAAATTGTAGGGCTGGACTCTTTTTATTTTTAAAGAATTCTTTATTGTTAAACATTGTGAGGAGGACAAAATGAGATTATCAGTTCAAGAAGGTTATTTAACGATGTTTTGGTTTGTTGATTCATTTTATTGGGAAAGCAAAGATGATGATTTAGGGGATTTACTTGGTGATTTAAGTCCAATTACATTTGTAGACTGTATTTCTGCTGACCCGGCCGCTTGGGAGATATGGAGTGATACAATTAATAAATATAACTTTGGGGATATTGAAAGTAAATATATAAACGATGATGAACTACCAATAATTATTGAATTATTTCTTAATGAATACGCTGGTGACTCCTTTGATATAGAGATTATATATGAAAACATAAGATTTCTAAAGAGAATTGATACTGATTCGGAGTTATCAAAAAGATGGTATAAAGCAATTGAAAAAGGAAAAGAAAATCCGAATAAGCATTTCTATGGGTTAAAATAAAACACTAGTTGATTCGTATTCTATTAATGCATGGCCTTATATTATAAATAATATATCCTTTAGTTAACGATTAACTTATATGGCTTATGAAATAATGAAGAGAGAAGGTAAGAGCAGTACCTTTATTTAAAGTCTAGCACAGAGTTCAAATTGAATTGTGGTGCTGGACTCTTTTTATTTTCATAAAAAATATATTTAGGCGGTGTTAGAGTATGGTGTTAAAAATCATATACAGCATTTATAGTCATTATTATCCAGTTAGTGTATAATGGTGTTAATTGGGACTTATAGATTTTTGTGAATTAATCTATTAAAAATTCAGTTGAAAAAGTTTTTGGTCAATGCCAAGTTTACAAGGAGGAAATAATGTACATAGGATTAGTTAGACATTTTAAGGTTGATTGTGATGCACAGGTATTTATGACATCGAATGATTTTGAAAAATGGATGGTAAAATATGACGTTAGTGGTGTAATAGAAAATAAATTTGAAACGCAAAACATAAAATGGGACAAGTGTTTTTCAAGTGATTTACCTAGGGCAATCAAAACTTCTGAAACTATTTTTAAAGGTGAAATAATAAAAACTCAATTGTTGAGAGAAGTTCCTTTATCACCTATATGTAAAACTAAATTAAAACTTCCTCATAGATTTTGGTGTATTGCAGCAAGAATAGCTTGGAATTTTCATCATAAATCTCAAGCAGAAACCAAAAAGGATACACAAAAGCGAATAAATGAGTTTCTTAATAGTTTAGATACGGAATTAGATACTAATATATTAATCGTTTGCCATGGTTTCTTGATGACAGTGATTGAAAGAGAACTTAAAAGAAGGGGATTTAGAGGACAGAATATACCCAAGAGGCCAATAGCTAAAAATGGAACATTACATCTATATAAAAAGTAATTAGAGAAAATAAAATAACTATGGGTGAAAATGAATTTTGGAATATCATATCAAAGTTTGATTGGGAGCATTTATTGGATATGAAATATATCTTTTATTGACAAAGATAAGGTTGAAAGCAAAATAAGAGGGATAAATAGTTTTTATTATGAATATTAACTTAGTTGAGCTTAATTCTATATTTACAAAAGTTATAAATTAGTATATATTTATTTTAGTACCTACTAAAGTAGTTAATGTTTTAGTTATAAATATTTAAAGGAGATAATACTTGTGGATGAATTATTGAAAGAAATGCAGAGGATTGGCTTTACTAATTATGAAGCAAAAATATATGTTGCTTTATTACAGAAAAGTCCTGCTACAGGCTATGAATTAAGTAAACTATCTGGAGTGCCACAGGCTAAAGTTTATGAAAATATTTCAAGACTCACTAACTCAGGAATAGTTCTTACAATTGCTGGTGAACCAGCTAAGTATGTTCCATTACCTCCAGAGGAATTATTAAAGAATGCACAGAATAAATTTGAAAAATCCATAAATACATTACGAGAAAGCTTACCGTCCTTAAGCACACAACAACATATTGATTATGCTTGGAATATTAAAGGGTATGATTTAATTATGCAAAAGGCTAGCCAAATAATTAATGAAGCTAAAGATAATATAATGGTTTCACTTTGGGATGAGGAAGCAGCAGTTCTTTATAATGACCTTATTAAAGCTATTAATAGAGGTGTTTTTGTGAGTGTAATGATTTATGGAAAGAACAAAATGGAGGGAATAGATGACATACATTACCATGGAGGAGAGGAAACTCTTATGAAGCAAGTAGGAGAAAGATGGTTAACTCTAGTTGCAGATAGAAAAGAAGTTCTTACAGGACAAGTTACACCTAAAAATGATGGAGTTTCTGTATGGACATTAAACCCAAGTATTGTATTTACAAGTTCACGTTATATAGAACATGAAATATATATTTCCAAGAACCTAGATAAACGCAAATAGTTATTTATTTAGAAAAATAAAGGAGGAGATTAACTTGAGACAATATGTAGTAGATGCTTTTACAGACAAGGTATTCGGAGGAAATCCTGCGGCAGTATGTGTTATGGATAAGTGGCTTTCTGATGAGATTATGATGAATATAACAAGAGAAAATAATCTTTCAGAAACAGCCTTTGCTGTAAGAGAGGGATCAGATTATAAATTAAGATGGTTTACTCCTGGTGGTGAGATTGACTTATGTGGACATGCGACCCTTGCAACTGCATATGTTATTACTAAGTTTATTGAACCTGAAATAACAGAGGTCCGCTTTCAAACACTCAGTGGTTTATTAGTAGTTGTAAAAAAAGGAGAGCTTCTCGAAATGGATTTTCCATCTTATGAGTTGAAAAAAGTAGATGTGACAGAGGTAATGGTAGAAGCCATAGGAGTAAGACCATTAGAAGCATATATGGGAAGAGATTTACTGTGTGTTCTTGAATCCGAAGAAGAAGTTAATAAGTTAAATCCAAATCAAGAGAAAATAAATGGGCTTGATGGGTTACTTTTACATGTTACAGCTAGAGGCAAAGAATTTGACTGTGTATCCAGGTCCTTTGCACCGAAATGTAATGTTCCAGAAGACCCGGTATGTGGTTCAGGGCACTGTCATATTATTCCCATGTGGGCTAACAAGTTAGAAAAGAATAATCTGGTTGCTTATCAGGCTTCTCCAAGAGGCGGCATATTATATTGTGAGTACCAGGGAGAAAGAGTAAAACTAAGTGGTAAAGCAGCTTTATATTCTATTGCAGATATTAACCTTTAGTTTACTTCATATAATATTTGCAAGGGATATGCCTTATTTTGCAGAAATGTAACTCGCTATTTAACAACAAAGTGTTTATAATTATTCAAAAAATTGTGTGTTTAATTAATGATATAATAAAAGAATGAATAAAGATAAGAATATTTTGGTTAGCGGAGGTAATTATGATCCATTTTGAAACACAAAGGTTAATTTTTCGTGATTGGAAAGAACAAGACCTAAAAGAATTTAGAATAATGAATAAAGATTTAATGGTAATGAAATATTTCCCTAAAGTTCTTACAGATCAGGAAACAGATTTATTTTATGGTAGAATTCAAGATGAATTCAGTGATTTTGGATATGGACTTTATGCAGTGGAAACCAAACATAATAATGAGTTTATCGGATTTATAGGCTTTCATAGAGCAACATTTGATGCTACCTTCACTCCCTGTGTTGAAATAGGATGGCGGCTTAAACATGAGGCATGGGGAAATGGGTATGCCACAGAAGGTGCAAAAGCATGTTTGAAATATGGATTACATACATTAGGTTTTGATAAAGTATATAGTTTTACCGCAAAAGTTAATCTTCAATCCCAAAATGTGATGAAGAAAATTGGTTTGAAAAAAGTTATGGAGTTTAAACATCCAAATATTATAGAGAATAGTCCGCTATGTGAACATGTTCTCTATTGTTTTTGATTATACAATAAAAGGGCTGCCACAAATGAACCTATTAAGTCATTTGGGACAGCCCTTGTTTTATATAAACAATCTAAATCAGTCTTTTTTGACAGTAGCAAAGCTAGCCATAGTATCTTTAGCACTAATCATATATATAACATATATCAAAAATGCTGGGTTGTCAAGCTATACTTAGGAAAATTGAGAATATAAGTAAAGGTATTAGTGATCCTTTTGGCAAAGTATCCTATGTATATCCAATTGTTTTTCTTTTTTCTCCATCTAAAGTAAAATATTATAGAATCTATAAATGGAGACCACGTTATTACGATATTGTTGATGGGAGGAAGATTTTATGATTGAATTTCAAAATATTAATAAGACCTACCGTGTGGCAAAACGGCAGGCCGGATTAGGTAATGCCATGAAAGCACTGTTTTCCCGTGAATATGAACTTGTTCACGCTTTGAGGAATGTTAGTTTTAATATTCAGGAGGGTGAAATGGTAGGTTATATAGGCCCAAATGGAGCCGGAAAAAGTACTACTATCAAGATTATGTGCGGTGTTCTTACACCTGACAGCGGGAAATGCGTTATAGAAGGGCGAACCCCTTGGAAAGAACGTATCCCTCATGTTCGACAAATTGGAGTAGTATTTGGGCAGCGAAGCCAACTTTGGTGGGATGTGCCTGTTATTGACAGTTTTGAATTGCTTCGAGATATGTACAAGGTTGATAAAAAACTTTATAAAAATAATTTAGATGAGCTTTCTGAGCTGCTTGATTTAGGGGAATTATTGAAGACACCTGCAAGAAACTTAAGTCTTGGTCAGCGTATGCGTTGTGAAATAGCTGCTTCACTGCTGCATAACCCAAAAACGTTGTTTCTGGACGAGCCAACAATTGGTCTTGATGCGGTTTCCAAAATCGCAGTGCGTCAGTTTATTAAGAAGTTAAATAAAGAGCACGGCACAACTGTTATTCTAACCACCCACGATATGCAGGATATTGAGGCCCTGACCCAGCGCATACTGCTAATCGGAAAAGGCACAATACTACTGGATGGCAACTTAGATCAGTTGAAGAAGCAGGTATCAGAGCGGAAGACCATTGTGCTAAAGTACAGCGGAAAAGCGCCTAAAATTTGTGTGGGAATGACACTTACCGAAGCGAAGGAAGGACACCTTGTTATCTCGCTTGAACCGTCAGTTTTACAGGTTTCGGATGCTATTGCGTACCTTGCTGCACAGACGGAATTGCTTGATGTTTCGGTTGCCAGCATCACCACTGAAGAGATGGTAGCCACGCTTTATAAGGAGTATAGTATATGAAAATGTATATATCAGTGTTCCGAATACGGTTTATCAATAGCATGCAATACCGCACCGTTGCCCTTGGAGCGATAATTACAAGGTTCCTGTGGGGACTTATGGAAATACTAGCGTACTCAGCGCTTTATCGTACTGGCAGTGCCGCTTTTCCAATGAGCTTTTCACAGACTATTTCCTACATATGGATGCAGCAGACTTTAATTGTGCTGTTCTCGGTAGTGTTTTCCGATGGGGAAATTTACTCCGCAATTGAAGATGGTTCCATTGCTTATGAGCTCGTCAGACCAGCAGATTTATATGGCCGCTGGTTTTGTCAGTCTGCTGCCAATCGCTTGGCGTTTACAATACTAAACTGCCTGCCTGGGCTGATTATAGCGTTTCTTCTGCCTGGGCCGTACAGAATGTCCCTGCCTCTTAATATGGGACAGTTTCTACTGTTTTTACTGTCAACTGTGCTTGCATTGTGCGTAGTTGTGGCCTTTGCTATGCTTATGTATATTTCCTTGTTCTATATACTGTCTCAAAGAGGCATAAAAATCATAGTAACTGCTTTGACAACATTTTTATCCGGAGGCGTAATACCTTTGCCGTTTTTTCCCGCACCGGTTCTTGCCGTTGTTCAACTTCTACCCTTTGCGGCCATGCAAAACATGCCGCTTCGTATTTACAGTGGGAATATTGTAGGAGTGGATGCATTGAAGGGTATCGCTTTTCAACTATTTTGGCTGGCGGCGCTCTTTCTCATAGGAAGGCTTACCATGAGCCGTGCCCTAAAAAAAGTAATTGTACAGGGGGGATAATATGAAGATGTACTTAAATTTGATAGCCTTGAACCTGAAAAGCCAGATGCAGTATAAAATATCTTTCTTATTAGCTACACTGGGACAGTTTATCACAGCATTTACAGCGTTTTTCGGCTTATATTTTATATTTTCCAGGATTAACAACGTAGATAACTTTACATACCAGCAAGTGCTCCTATGCTTCGCCGTTGTGATGATGGCTTTTTCACTGGGAGAAATGTTTGGGGGCGGATTGGCTGTTTTCCCTCGTATGCTCGGTAATGGCGAGTTCGACCGCGCTATTGTTAGGCCGAGAAACATTATATTACAAGTCATCATGCCTAATATGGATTTCACAAGACTTGGTTTACTGATACAGGCTGTGGTGGTGCTATGCTATGCAATACCTATCAGTGGAATCGCATGGACCTTTGAAAAAATTCTGACACTATGCCTGATGATACTTTGCGGAGGAGCTTTGTTTTTTGGATTATTCCTCATTAATGCAGCATGCTCATTCTTTACAACGGAGGGTTTGGAGTTTATGAACATTTTCACCTATGGAGCACGTCAGTTTGGCCGCTACCCGTTTTCCGTATATGGAAATGGTGTTTTAAAATTTCTCACCTTTGTGATTCCGCTGGCTTTGTTTCAATATTATCCCTTATTGTATTTACTGGACAGAGAACAGAACTCGGTTTTTATGTTCCTGCCAGTGATATCCTTGCTATTTTTGATTCCAAGTTATGCATTTTTTAGATTTGGTTTGAGCCGATATAAGTCAATCGGTTCATGAGAGCTATATCATTCAAATGTGGAAGATTATGAGCATAGAACTAAAACGCATAATCGGTGGCGGCTTTAACTTGCTTTTTTTAGTTAGTGATAAAATGGTATTTATAGAGTGATTGTAATAATAGAATAAAATCCTTATTTGTATACAAACTAGACGTATCAATGTTGTTAGTAAGGAAGTGTTATTCTTGAAATATGATAAATTTCTAATTGTAGTTTCAATAGGTGCAGTATCAACAATACCAGGTGAAATACTTAGTCGGGTACTCATTTATTTTGGAATTGGCAAATATAGTATTTATGAATTAGCAAGCTTACTTATTACATTTAACAGACCAACAATAATCTTAGGATTAATAGTTGATTTTACAGTTAGTGGTGTTGTTGCGACTTTGCTTTATCTTGTACTTGGAAAAATAGGTTCAAAGTATTTAGTTATCAAAACATTAGGGGGGAGTTTACTTGCTTGGTTTGTCACTGAGCTTTTATTTACATCAACAATTGAAGGTAAATATATTCCTATAAGACCAATAAGTGATTATTATTGTCATATTTTTGGCGCTGTAGCTTTTGGGGTAACATTAGGAGTGTTGTTTAAAAGGTTTATATTCAAGAAATTGGCTTCGATATAAACCTTGCTCTCTCTTTTTCCATAAAGTTCATCAAACCTTTTACATTAATGTTGCGTAATATGAAAAAAGAACTAAACCTCATAAGCGGTAGCGGCTGTAACTTGCTTTTTTAGATAGTGATAAAATTTAATAGATTAATAATTTAGAGAGGTAATTGCAGTAATAGTAACTACTTCTTTTTTTATTTATAAACACTTCATTTATTATTATTTTGCTAAATTTTATAATTAACCACCTAAATTATTAGGCGAAGAAGAAACTCGAAAGCACTTACATTGGTTGTAGGATAAGCACTGCTAAAGCTGTTATTTGGCTCGAAAGTATCTACAGTGGGTGGACTGCTAACGAATAGGTGATTGACTCTTTTAATTTTCATGAAAAAATATTTAGGCTATGTTAAAGTAAAGTGTTGAAAATCATATAGGCCAGTATAGTAGAGATTATCCAGTTGATGTATAATGGAGTTAATTGGGACTTGTAAAATATTACGTATTATGGACAAGCAGTATAAAAAGGAGAAATTTGAAATGGAGTTTTTGATAAACAAATTGAAAAATGAAGATATTTCTAATAGAGTATATATAATTGGAGTTGATGGCTTAGGAGGAGCAGGTAAAAGTACACTTGTTAATTCATTAAAATTGCAATTGCAGAATGAAAACTATTATTCTTATGTGTTACATATTGATGATTTTATTCACCCAAAACGTATTAGATATGATTTGTCTAAAGAAGAATGGTATTGCTATTATGATGTACAGTGGAGATATGATTACTTGGTGAAAGAAATTTTGTCTCCTATAAAAAATGGTGAAATAATTGATAAACAAATAGAAAGATATAATAAAGAAGATGATGGATATTTTACCGAAGGAGTCCATTTAGTTCATGGCTCTGTATTAATATTAGAAGGGATATTTTTGCAAAGAAAAGAGCTAAAAGCCTATTTAGATTTTACAATTTATATTGATGTACCACAGGAAGTCAGATTAAATAGAGTTTTAGCAAGAGATGGATATATGGGTGGACCGGAAGATATAAAATGTAAATACGAAAAACGATACTTCCCAGCAGAAGAAAGATATATTTTAGAATATTCCCCTATTGAAAATGCCGATTTTGTATTAAAGAATAGTTAAATCAATATTTGATTATTACTTTTTTAAAAAACCAAATATTCTGAAATTATTTGATAGAGTTTATAAATAATTAGTACACAATTTTCTTATATGACTAACAATAGTAGCCTCAAGGCTGCCTTTCTATTCCAGCATTATTCTTAAATAGAACAATATTTAAAATAGGCCAAGCGTAAAAGGAGATTTATATCCTTATTTATGCTTGGCTTCTTATTATTTCACCTATGTAAATTAATGAATATTTAAATGACTTAGATAAAGATTAAAGCCTATATTAATAAAACCTTAAGGTTTTCATAAGAAAATTACTATGATATAAATTTTTGTTTTGTAGTACTATAATAATGAGTGTTTAATCAGGAAGAAAGGATAGATATTATGAGTATCAATATTTTGATTGTAGACGATGAGCAATCCATAGCAGACCTAATTGAAGTTTATTTAAAAAATGAAGGTTTCACAATATACAAATTTTATAACGGTGAAGATGCGCTTAAGTGTGTTGAGTCGGAGCAGTTAGAGCTTGCCATACTTGATGTTATGCTGCCGGATATTGATGGCTTTACTCTCTGCCAGAAAATTAGGGAAAAGCATAATTTCCCTGTTATCATGCTGACTGCTAAAGAAGAAGAAATTGATAAGATTACTGGATTGACACTAGGTGCGGATGATTATATAACAAAACCCTTTCGGCCTTTGGAGCTTGTTGCCCGTGTAAAGGCGCAGCTTCGGAGATTTACCCAATATAATTCATCAGAGCCAAAAGAGGAAGAACACCAGATTGCCTTTTCTGGCTTGGTATTGGATATGGGTACCCATGAAAGTACGCTGAATGAAAGAAAGCTATCTCTCACTCCTACAGAGTTTTCAATTCTTTGGGTCCTTTGTTCCAACCGCGGAAGAGTGGTCAGCTCGGAAGAATTGTTTCATGAGGTATGGGGAGATAAGTATTTCTCCAATAGCAATAATACGGTAATGGTGCATATCAGGCAT
>JAUZPI010000097.1 GCA_030706015.1 Bacillota bacterium | reverse complement strand
TGCCAGTTTTGGGTTATTCAGCTGGTGAGATGATTTTTGATGTATTTAAATATGATGATATCCTGCCAAATGGAGAAATACCTATTTCTAAAACCTCTCCAGCAGGGGGATTTGTACCTTCATATGCCAGTGATACTATTGAAAAAATATCAGGAATAATGGATAGCAGTGAGGGTGGAGCTAAGTCATGCAGAGACAGTATATATAATGTGCTTGTACAGACAGGATTGTATGGTGGAACAAATGGAACCTTGGACAATCTTGCAGCTAATTCCGCACAGCTATACACAGATGAACCCTTGAAGCTATAAGGAATTTTATAGGTGATGGTTAAAGAGTAGGGAGGAGAATGATATATGTCAAATGATATCAAGATTGGAGATATAAAATTTTATGATAATTATATCCCGGGACTTGAGGCAGGAAATTATACAATAACAATTAATCATTCCATAGAAGACATTGGGATAACTGCAGAGGAACAATCACAGCTTTCTGCTGTACAAGAATTTGTGGTAAGTGCACCTCAGTTTTCTATTGATGCTTCGGAAATACATAGTATGGTACCCCCAGATAACAGTTCAGGAAAGTTTGCCGATGAACTGCCTCATATAGTGTTGAATACAGCTGAATTACCTTGGGAAAGGGCTATGATAAGCTCAGGAACACCTTGGCTGGCTCTTTTGGTATTCAGTGAGGATGAGCTTATGAGTGATGGTACTCAGAACGTTGATGCACGTACAAAAGCAATAAAAACAAGTGTAGCCCAATATCTTGCATTAAAAAGCAGTAAGGATATCTTTGTGCCCAACACAATAGAAAAAGAGGATGATATAAAGGATAATCAGGCATGCTACTATATACAGGTTGCAGCAGATACCTTCAAAAAAATAGCTCCCTATAAGGAGGAACTTCCATACCTAAGCCATGTAAGACAAGTAAACATAGAGGATAAGGCAGATCAGGGTATAGATGGCAATGGATACTTTGGCATTATAGTAGCAAATCGTTTTCCTTCATTTCAAGAGGGAAAGGGAAAAAAGAATATAGTGCACCTTGTTTCACTTGAGGGAATGGAAGAATATCTTACACCAGAGGCTTCTTTTGATAGCAAAAGCAGTATAGCCTTGATATCTCTTGCAAGCTGGAGTTTCATGTGTCAAGGAGATAACAGTGAGGATTTTTATGGTCTTATGAGTGCTATGGCATCGCAAGGAATAAATACTCCAGAAAAGTTTTTACTAAGGCTTGCTGCCAGTTCTCAAGGTGAAGCAGCTTCCGATAGTCAGAAGGAGGTACAAGCAAGGGTGCAATCAGGTTACGTTCCTGTACAGTACCATTTGCGCAGCGGGGAGGACACTTTTGCATGGTATCGCGGTCCTTTGAGCCCGGTGCTAAATCAGAGCATGGAAAAAGCAAATCCCTTCTATACCGCAGACTCAGCACTTATTTATGATACTAAAAATGGACTTTTTGACTGTTCACTGGCAGCGGCCTGGCAGGCAGGCAGGAGTATAGCCTTGGCGGATCAGTCCTTTGGCAAGCAGATTATTTCTCTTTGGAGAAAATCTAACAATCTTATAGATAAAATTTTCAATAATGTTTTATTGAGCGGATCTAAGACTCCAGCTGATATGAAAAAGTTTGCCACTACAAATATTGCAAACACTATGATGGCAGAGGTTCTTACCTCAAACCTTACAGGTGCTATAGGAACAAAACCTTCTGCAAAGGTTCAGCCGGATTTAGCAGGTAACAATGAAGGTGTAGTAGCTATAAATAAGACATCCTTAATGGAGTTTATGGAAAATGAAGATGTAAATGCTGTAGTTGCAGATTTACTACAGCAGGAAATATCAGACATAGCACAATGGGCAGCTAGAAAAATGTTACTATATGATGTTCCTTTCAATTACTTAGTGCCAGATCAGAGAATGCTGCCAATGGAAGCTATAAGATTTTTCTATATAAATCAGCAGTGGACGGAAGCCATGTTTGATGGACTGCTTTCACTGGGCTTGCACTCCAGCAGAGATTCCAGCAGCTATACAATAATGAGAGGACAGATAAGAGATGCTGCAGAAAATGCAATGAAGACTATGCGAAGTAATATTACAGGAGAAGAAGAGGAGCCAAGTGCTGATAGTATAACTCATATGTCAGGCTTTATAATGAGGTCTGCTGTGGTATCCGGCTGGCCTGGAATGTCTGTAAAGGCTTATGACAGTGACGGAAACTTGCTAAAGATATTAAGACTAGAGCTTATGTCTAGCAATGTTATGATGGCAATATTTTGGGGAGTTCCTGCAAGGCTGGAGTTGAGTGAGCCTCAGGAGAGCTTCCAATTCGGTTCCAATGAAGAGGGAAAGATTAATTTAAGAAATATAGTTTCAGGGTCAGCAAGCAATACTCTGGGAGATGAGCTGGGAGACCATTATGATATAAAAAGCAACCATCTTAGGAATGGAAATGTACTTGATTTGAGTCCAGATAAGGCAACAGGACTTGTGCAGTGTGTAGAGGCTGAGTTAAAGTCTCTGCTGAAGCTTACAGACTTAAATCTTAAACCATCAGATTTTGCTATGCAGATGGTAAAGTCTCCAGAGCGTATTGTGTTTACAACGCAGGCAGGCAAGTAGAGGTCAAGGAAAGAAATTATGGTGACAGGGGGAGTATATAAATGGCAAATCCAGTATTGCTAGTACCTATACAGGTAAAGGCAATGGTTGTAAATAAAAATTTATTAAATGAACAGCCCTATAGAAGATGGGAAGAAGCTTACAATATGTTAAATAGATTTAGCAGTGCTGAACCAGATTTTTCTTCAGAAGGAGGGGGCTTTGTTGGTGATGGAAACACTGGCGTATATCTGCACTGGATGCTGCCTGATGCCTTAAGACATGGAGTACAGGATATGACCACAGGAAATCTGGAATTTCCTTTAGTACCAAATCGTTGGTTAGTGGTACGCTTTAGCGGAATGGGAAAGTCTCCCCGTCTGGCAAAGGCATTTCTTATAGAAAGTGATGCACCGGGAGATTCAAGTTCAAGCATGTATATATTTGATCCAGCAGTGGTAAAGGAATTACAAAACTGCAAGGATGAAAAGAGAAAGAATTATGGAGATCAGCTGTCCAAAAGAAATGATACTATTCTAAACGGTCTTCTTGGTCAGGTGTTTGATTTGAATGGATGGACAGAAGTGGGCATGGAAAAATTGTTTGTTACCGCAGTAGCACCAGGGAATACAGTTTTTAGCGGGTATCAGCCACATTGCAAAAATGTGTTTTCCTTTCATGATAAATTGGATAGTTCCCTCGTAAATGCATCAGATACACTATCATACATGGTGGCAGGCTGGTATTCAAATACAAGTGAGGACCCTGTAAATAGTTGTATTAATAACAATAAGGATAACCAGATTCTTGAAGCTTATCAAAGTATGTTAAATTATAATAAGTGGGCTCTGGATAAGGATAGCAGTAATATAATACCTTCCGCAAGTTTGTATCACGGAATGGTGTTCAGTGTCAAATGGGAGCAGGAAGGTGTATATACTACTGTTGCAGATAAATATGAAAATGATATTGGAAAAGGTCTTCGTGTAGCAGTGGGAAATAGCTCCATTGATTGCTTCAAGGCTATTGTAGATGTACAGCTTAAGGAGATGGCTCAAGGAGGGAATCAACAGGCAATAGACATACTTCAGAAATGTTCTTATATTCCTACATTAATAGAAGCTTTTCAATATGACATGCTGGATACTCTTGATAAACCCAATGGCCAGCAGCTGCTTGATTATCGAATAAGGCAGGAATGGTTTGGTTCTAAGCCAGGGGGGTATAGATGGGTTATTGTAGACAGTGACACCAATACCTCCAATAAGGTAAAAACTGCAGAAGAAATAAAGGCTCAGGAGGCAAAGGAAAGTTGGCTTGGTCAGTTAAATGAAGATCAGGCAGCTTTGGATAAAGCCTTGGCAGAATTACATGACTATCAGTGGCAGCTCTATGCAATGTGGTGGAAGAATGGGAAGTTTGGTAAACTGTCCTCATTCATAAAAGATAATATGCAGGGTGTAACTCAGCAGCAATTCACAGATGCATTGTCACTGAATAATCCAAATAGTTTGCCAAGCAAGATACACGAACTGATGAAAACTATACAAGGAGTGCTTGCAGTCAAGGTTCCTACTCCAATATACAAGGATGGTGCTGCTCCAGAAGCGGCGATGGCAGCAGGAATACAGGACTTTGAAGATAAAATGAGATCTCAAGGTAAGCTGGATTTAAACCGAAGCCTTAAACAGGTAGCAGAACAGCGCTTTTGGAAACCAAATGATCCCGTTGTAATGATTACAGGAGCAGGTTCACAAGAGCAGATGGCTCAGCAGGACGAAACTCTAGCCTGCAGACTCTCTACTAATATAGTTTCAGGTTTTAAGTTTAATAATCTGGAGATTGGAGTGAATGAAGCTAAAAAGACAATGCCAGTGTTAGGATTTGAACAGGAGCAATTGGCAGAACAGCTTAAAGGAAACTACATTCCAGAGGATACAGCTTCGCAAATAGCTGGTGCAATACAAGCACTGCTGTATGAGTTTTACTTCCTTGACCCTGATAATGCCAAAGACATGGCAGACATGTATGCAGCATTAAATAGTGAATTGGTAGCAAAATATGATCCATCCATTTTCATGGGGATACTGCCAGCCATTATACCAAAGGCGTGGGAACAGCCTTGGACACCAATGTTCTTAAAATGGGTAGGAAGATGGTACCCAATAGATTATTTAGATCCAGAGAAAAATAGAAACTGGAGCTTTGATGGAGTACAGTATCGCTACAATGGAAATAATCCTACACCTAAGCCACAATCTATTGGTGGAGAAATACTGCTTACTCCTCAGACCAGCTACATATTTAAAAATAGATTAAAGCAATTTGTAAAAGTAAATAGCAGTACATACTCACAGTTAATAGACGGAATGGATGGTTTTATAGACGCTGTAGACGATTGGGATATTATTTCACAATCTCTATCAGGCTTTACAGATGTGCTCACACTACGTAATAACAAAACTAATATAACCCCAGGTTCAGAGCAGCCACTGTGCTTTAAAGATGGAGCGAAGCAAACCATGGCAGAGCTTATAGGAAAGCAGGCTGGGAATGCTCCTCTTATTAGAAGCTATGGTACAGGAGATCAAGTGGATTTAGGTTTTTATCCAGTAAGACAAGGTCAGCTTTTTATAGAGTATATGGCTATTTATGATAATTTTGGTCAATTGCTTCAGATAATTGGAGGAAATGACTCAGGAGTAATAAGCGCAGACTCTTTTCCACTTATTATAGCAGAGGGGCTTAAGCCGGATTCTTCTATTATGGGTGATATTGAAAGACCTATGGTACAGCTGCCTACAGCGCTTGCCCAGCATAGCAGGTTAAACTTTAAATTGGTTGATGCTCTTACAGGAAGTAAATATATAGATATATATCAAGATGAAGATCCTGTTGCAGGATGGTTGTTACCAAATCATTTGGATAGTTCTATATCCCTTTATGATCCTCAAGGCGCTGCTCTAGGAGAATTAGCTTTGCTGCAAGGACAGAACAATAATAAGTATGTGGACTGGATACCTTCACCTGGCAGCAGCATAAATTCAATAGATGCAGTGGCAAAGGTTTCACCTTCAGTGGCAGATTTCATTACAAAACTTCAAGGTAAAGGGGCACAAGCCATGGAGGACTTTATGGAGGTCATAGACTCTTCTCTTTGGACTGTTGATCCTATAGGAGGCAGAAGTGATGAAAATCTCACTGTGCTATTTGGCAGGCCTCTTGCTCTTGTACGAGCAAAGATAAATCTAGAATTGGACGGTGTTCCTATTGAGGATCCAAGCTGGCAAAACACCTTTTCTCCAAAAGTTCATGAATTTACTCAATATGACTTTGAAATAAGACTAGGAGATGAAATTACAAGACAGGATGGGCTTATAGGCTATTATGAGGAGCAGGCCTATGATAGTTTCAACAGCGTATATCAGCTGGAGAAGGCTTCTGAAGAGGATGGTTATATAAACCATATAGCCCCAGGAAACTTTCTTAAGTTAAAATTTGATGGAAAAACCTCGGCAGATGTAATGATGCTCGTAGATCCTAGAGCTAGCATACATGCCTTTACAGGAATTACTCCAATGCAGAATCTTTCAGTACCTGCAAAGTTTGTAGACAAAGTAATAGGAAGTTTAAAGGTGAACTTTCAGTGCGGCCCTCTTCTTACTCAGCAGATACAGTGGCAGGATAATGAAAAATCAAATGATGAAGAAATAGATTCATTTATAACTATGCCTATACCAGCTGAGAAGAATGGAAACTGGCAGTGGTTAGAGAACCAATATCAATCAGGAAAGAATTCATGGAAGTCATATGGGCTTTCACAGGCGAGCTGTAAAGCACTATTGTCAGACAACCCTTGGTCATTGCGTGAGGGATGGCTAAGTTTTTTAGATAAAGAAATTAATTAAGGTGCCATAAGATGATTATTGATTGAGAAAATTCAACCATGCAAGTTTCTCAATTTTATAATAAAAATATTATAAATCAGGAGGTGTATAAAATGGCTGATGAAACTATGTTGACCTATGGAATATACACACAGCCATATCCATTACAGGTTAGTACTGCAGGAAGTGAGGAATCTGGAGAAATCCGAATTAATGTAACTGTACCTACAGGAAATACTGTATATTGCAACGAAATAGACATATACATACCTACAAATGCATTGAGTAAAACTAATGAATTTACTTCAGCTTGCTCAAGCGATAAGTGGACAACAGGTCTGGGAAGTGATTTAAGAGAAGTTACTGAGGAGGTAAATTACACGCTTATAAGGTTTGCAACAAAGGACAGCAGCTATAACCTTATAAACTATCTTTTAAGTTTCTCTATAGCAATAAAGAATATAGTGAACATACCTACCATTATAAATGACTTGCATATAGCAGAGTTTTCTTCACAAGATGGTGTGAACTATACTGAAAAAGATGCGACCTTCAGTGTGCAGATATCACAACCAGTGTTCTACTTAAAGAATTTCGCAGCTAGTACAGCTGGCGGGCCGGCATCAGGGCAGTTTTCTAAGGGTACACCAATAAGACTTACCTGGGATGGTAATGCTACAATATATAGGGTTCGTACTCAATCTAATAGTGCACTAATTTATGAAGGAAGTGCAAAATCTGTTGATCTGCCAACAGGTATTCAAAATACAACTACATTTGTACTTGAAGCTGAAATGTCGGATACTGTATGGTCACAAACAGATTATCTCTATGAGTATCTTACAATTTCTATAATTAATCCTGATATTACACCATCAAGCTCTGCAGTAAGCGGTAATGAAACTGTAGGTGGAAATCTGAAGGTTACAGGCGTAGTAAGTGGTATAGGAATGTGCCCTCCATATAGCATAATAATGTATTCCGGGGATGTTTCTATTAATTGTTACGATTCAAGTGGCAAAGGAATAAAGGGAACACCTTATGAAGGCTGGCAGATTTGTAATGGAAATAACGGTGCTCCAAATTTAACAGATAGATTTATAGTAGGAGCCGGTATTGCACCCCTCAATAGTAGTGGAGGACCTGACAATCATGTACATACTACCTATGTAAGTTCTGGACAGATTACAATAGGAAATGCAGGTAATCATACTCATCATCCGCCAGCAGCTTGGTACAGCAATACCGCTAGCTCTGGTAGGGGGATTACAATTGTAGACCGTTGTGGACAAGATGTAGCATCTTCTGTCACTAGTACAGATGGTGACCATACACATCCAATATCAGTAGCAACAACACCTTTTATAAGTCAAAATCCTCAACCAGCTGATAGCAATGGTTATTTTAATAGACCTATGTACTACGCTCTTTACTATATAATGAGACTTCCTAATTAAATTTTATTAAGTTAAAAAGCATCAGCTGACACAGCCAAGAAGGGATGAAGACCATGACTGAGCAAGAGAATAACTTAATTGCAAGAAATGAAAAAGCTATGGAACAGCTTTTGAAAGATATAACGGAAGCAATATGCCGTTATTTTGATAAAGATATAAGGATTAATGAATATATAAAATTAAGTGAAAGACTTGCTACTGTGGCAAGAGTGAAAGTAGAAGGTGATGGACAGATACCATCCTCTGTGATTGTGAAGCATGAGATTCTTAAGCTATACCCAGCCTCAGGAGCTGGAGAACTGACACAGGAGTTTTTAGAAGAAATGCTGGCATATAAATTTTTGCACACTCATGCAAAGCAGTTTCACCTTATTCCTAAGGTATATAGCTTTGAATTTTATGGACTTGCAGTACTGGAGGATATAAATCCCACAGGTATACAGCATATAGATACCCTAGAAGTAATTATTAGGGATCTATCACATACCCTTGCAGGCCTTCATGCTTCAACAATTGGCAAATATGATATATATGAAGCAATGAGAGAAGAATGTATGCTGCCATCCATGATTATGGACAAGAGACGAAATAGCCTTAGTTCTTATAGTACACGCTTGAGACTAGCAGTAGATATGCTAAAGGATTACTGTAGTATTATGGGAGTAATGATACCCAAGGCCTTTGATGTTATGATAAATGAAATTGAGATGGACATAACAAATCCAGGGAACTTCTATGGATTAATACACGATGATCTAGCAAATGGCAGACAGGTGGTTAGAAGGGAAGAAAAACTGTATCTCATAGATTTTGAAAACTCAAAGTATTCACATATACTTCTTGATATATGTAAGCCTTTGGCAGGGAAATATGAAATAGATCTTAATACAGGGTACTATTTTTTAAATAATCCCGCCTTTCCTATTGAATTTCTTTATAGGTACAGGAGCCAATTGGAAAAGTTTATGGGAAGAAACTACAGTGATATAGAATGGCAAAAGCAATTCAGCAGTGCATTGATATATCATTCCCTTGTGCTTATAGGTAAGATGCTTCAGGTATCAAAGGATGCACAGCTGATAGGCAACATACCTTCACATCTAATAGCAATAATAGGACGTATGCTGTACCTTCTTAAAGGAAATGACGTGCATCGTTCTCTGTTGAATACATTTGAAGAGCTTGTAGGCAGAATGTGTAAAGGATAAATGTTCAATAAAATTAGAGATAGAGATTACAACGGCTCTAGCAGTTTATGCTAGGGTCTTTTGTATTAGTAGTGTTAAATTACTTATGATATTCAGTTAATCATTATTAAAAAATATGCTGATGCTGTAACTCTTACTAATGATGAAGATGGCGTGGCAGAAGCAATAAGAGAATATATAAGCTTATAAAGCTTAATAGAATAAGTATGTATAGAGGTATGACGATCATAAGTTAATACCTTTTTTTCGTTGTAAACTATAAATCATTTTACATAATATGGTAGAGTATAGTATTATATAACTATAGAGTGACACAATTTGTAAGTAATCGTAGGATTGAAGACATAATATATTTTTAGGAGGTATTAAGGGTGAGGAAGCTTGAGCGGTATATTAATTCAATCTACAAGAATGTTAAAGGTAGTCCTGAGGAAATAAGTTCATGGAAAGAAGAAACCAGGAGTCAGCTATTGCAAATTATTAAAGAACTACAGATGGAAGGAAAGTCAGAGAAAGAAAGCTTATACCTTGCAATTGAACGCTTTGGTAACATAAAAAAAGAGCGAAAGAGAGTATTTAAAGAATTTAATATTAGTGAAAATATTACAAAAGGCATCTTAATTACTGCATTAATGTTTGCAATTATGGGGATTATGTCTATTGTTATGCTTTGGTATGGCGGAAATTATGTTGGGACAAAATATAGTCATGATTATACAGCTGATTTAGCAATGATATCAAAGGAAGCCATTGAAAAAGACCAAGGAGTAGCTGATGTTAAGATAAATAAGATCTTCAATCAGTATATGGTTAAATTAAAACAAGATGGAGAACAGTTAAATTACATGTATATATATAAATTTCCTAAGGACTATGATATACACAGTTTTAATAACAATGATAATTCTAAAGCACAATATACCTATTTCAATAATAGAATCAGTGATATGAGTTTTGATTTCAGTTCTAAATTAATCACTGCTAGTACAAAGGATAATATATGGCTTATAAAAATAGAATACACTCAGCTAAATAAGGCCGATAAACTTGGAAGTATAGTAGGAATGTTCAGAATGATATCAGTATTTAGTACGATTGCATTCGTGCTTTATTGGCTGTTGTTTGGAGTATGGGCTGCTATTAAGGCACACCAAGCAAGGAGATTACATCTCATGTGGACTATAGCCTTCTTTACGGTAAATATCCCAGCATACATACTGTTTAAACTGACAGGGCATTTAAATGTAAAATTTAAAGGTACACCTTCAAGTATATAGGATAAAGGTTATTAAAAAGTAAAATTTATCTTGAGTTGTGTTGAAAATCTTCGAAAATAAGAATAGAATGTTTAATAATAGCAGTAATGGATTTGGTTATGATATATAATCAGGTGAATCATAGAGAATATATGAATATTGGAGGACGCAATACTGTGAATAGTGTAAGTAGTGGTATTATGCGTATAAGGAGATTATTCTCAGGGCACGTATATAAACTTTTCATATCAATCTTATTAGGTTTCATAACATTTATAGGAACATTTTTCAGAATAAAGTTTGCTTATGGTCCAATGCAAATTGATTTCGTATGGAGCATGCTTTTGCCAATGCTTATTACTTTTGCGTGGGGCAGTAAATATGGAATTCTAAGTCTAATAGCAGGGTTTGGAGCATTTCACCCATTTTATCTGTGGATTAATAATGGCTGGGCCTGTTTTATACCATTTATCATAAATATTATATGGATGGTTATACATGGCTACGCTTGTGCAAAGAGGATAAACACAAGCAGATATATTTATAATATATTTACAATGGAACTACTATGCATATTACTGTATATACCTTTGTATTTAGTTGTATTTCCTACTCTGGTTAAATTCAATTCATCATTTTTGTATAAGGATGTTATAACTTCAATCAATACTAACAATTTGCGGATGTTGTTGATAATAAGAATAATTGCAGATTTTTTTATACTTATTGCATGTGATACTTTATTGTTGCTGCCAACAATAAAAAGATTGTTTTTGATTAGGGTGGAAAACAAATCAAAAAATAATTCAGCTATTCTTATAAATGTTCTTGGAATCGGTGCTGCACTCTGGATATCCATGATATTTACGGAGTATTCATTTGCCTTTGGGAATAATATATCAAGAAGGATGCAAGTTATAGATACAAGGGATATACTCTTTCTGATAATACTTGCAATATATTGTCTGTTTGCGGCAGGAACTGCAATAAGATATTTTGAGAAAAGGCGGCAGTCAGAAGAGCTTCTAGAAGAGAATGAGAGAAGATATCATAATATCTTTGATAATATACAGGATCTTTATTATGAAACCTTCATTGACGGAACAATAACGGAAGTATCTCCATCTGTAAAGGACGTACTTGGATATGAACAGAGCAAGGTTATAGGGATGAAAATGACAGACTTCTACTTAAAACCTGAATACAGAAGGCAGGTGATTCAAGGACTTAGAAGTACAGGGAGAATACAAAATCTAGAGCTTGAGGTTAAAAGGAAGGATGGAACCATACGTACACTCTGGATTAATATGAGAATTGCTAAAGATTTAAGAGGAAATAAGAAACTCATTGGACTAGGAAGAGACGTTACACCTTATGTGACAGCTCAAAGAAAACTTGTTGAAAATATGGAGAGAATTAAAAGAACTGAGGCCAACCTTAGAAAAGAAACAGATAAATTAGAAGCAATTATTGAGAGTACCAATGATATGATATGGTCTGTGGATAGAGATTATAATCTTGTTACCTTCAATTCTTCTCTTCGTGAGCATCTCAAGGAGAGTTATGGTAAGGATGTAAAGGTAGGGTCTCCTATATATGAGTCTATTGGCGAAGAGGGCGTGGAATTTTGGAAATCTCAATATGATGAGGTTATAAGTTCAGGAAAGCAGCATCTTGAGTATAAAACCTTTAAAGGTGAAAAATATATAGAGTTATATTTTAATCCAATCTACAAAAATGGTGAAGTACATGAAGTTTCAGTATTTGCTAAGGATGTTACGGAAAGAAAGAAAGCTGAAGAAGAAATAATTAAAATTAACAGAGAACTAGAGCAGCGGGTAATAGAGCGAACCTCTGAGCTTCAAAGCACTTTAGCAGAATTAGAAGCTTTTAATCATACCGTTTCACATGATTTAAAATCCCCACTGAGAGCTATTGATAGCTACAGCAGGATAATTCTAGAGGACTATGAGGAAAGTTTAGAAAATGAAGCTGTCCAAATGATTAATAACATTAGAGGAATATGCAGTGAGATGATAAATCTCATAAATAAACTATTGCAATATTCGGCTACCTCCAAGCTAAGTATAGCTAAAGAGAAGATAGATATAAAGGACATTTTCACAAGTATCTTTACTGAATTAAAATCAACCTGTAATAATAGAAAAATAGATTTACAATTTGAAACTCATATTCCATTTGGTATGGCTGATACTATTCTTATGAGACAGTTGATATACAATATTCTTAGCAATGCAGTTAAGTTTACTAAAAATAAAGAAATAGCTAATATAGCTGTGGGATGTACAGTAAAAAGTAAGGAATTAGAGTTTTATGTTAAAGATAATGGGGCAGGGTTTGATATGGAGTACGCAGGAAAACTCTTTGGTATGTTTCAGAGACTTCATACTAGTGATGAGTATGAGGGCAGTGGTATAGGCTTATGTATTGTGCATAAAATTATTCAAAAGCATGGTGGAAGGACCTGGATTAAAGGTAAAAAGGGCGAGGGGACAATAATTTTCTTTACACTGCCAAAGGAATAGATTTTATATCTGATGAAGGTGATTAAATGTATAAGGCTATGATAGTAGATGATAGAGAGATTATGAGAATAGATTTAAAAAGGCTTAAATTGTGGGGAAAAGTCTCAGGATTTGAGATTGCAGAGGAAGCAGGAAATGGTCATGAAGCTCTTATAAAGCTTCAACAGTCTCCAGTGGATTTAGTTATAACTGATATACGCATGCCTATTATGGATGGCGTAGAATTGCTGGAGCAGATAAGAACTAAGAAACTAGCTACCTGCGTAGTTCTTCTAAGTGAGTGCAGTGAATTTGAATATGCCAGAAAGGGCTTGGTATTAGGAGCATTTGATTATCTTGTCAAACCTGTCAGTGAAGAAGGGCTTTCTCAGCTGCTTATAAGAGCTAAAGAATTTATAACTGAAAAGAAACATGAAGAAAAGAAATTACAAATATATAATCCCTATGCAGACATGCAGCAAATATTTGAGTTAATAAAGGAATGCAAAAATGCAGAGCTAGCAGCTGAACTGGTTTTTGATAAGATAGCTGATTCAGAGGGAGATGAATTAAAAACTCAATTGGTGCTGCAAATGCTTTTTAGAAAGGCATCTGAATTAATTAGGGAACGTATGCCTTGGTTTGAGAAGTTTATTGATATTAAATTCCTTGAGGGTAAGGAATTCTCTGAATTAACCTCATTGCAGGATATGAAGAATTTCTTAATAACAAGTATTAGAGATGTTAGTATAAAAATGAAAAATATATATTTTTGTAATAAGTATGGAAGTGTTATTAATCAAATCAGTATTTTTGTTCTAGAAAATGTTGATAGTGAAATAAACCTAACTGTGCTGGCAAACCACCTATTTATGAATAAAAACTATCTTAGTGAAGTTTTCAGAAACAAAACAGGGACCTCTGTTTTGGATTATGTTTCAAGAGTCAAGATGGAAAGAGCAAAAAAACTAATGGTAGATGGGGAACTAAAAAATTATGAAATTGCAGATAAGTTAGGTTATAAGGATACAGAATACTTCAGTAAAATATTCAAAAAGTATGCAGGTATGTCACCCACAGAATACAGGAATTCCATTAACGACAAAGCAAATCAATATAGCTGAAGTTTTTCGGGGTAAATAACTCGTTAATTTCATTAAAGTATGGTAAAGGGGGCTGTCGCATTAGCATAAAAAATATGCTGAGGCGGCAGCCTCCTTTTAACGTTTTGTGGAAATTTGTATAGTGATTTAAGATACGATATACTCTATAAATAAAAAATTGCGCACTTTAATAAGCCCTAGCTGATA
>JAUZPI010000096.1 GCA_030706015.1 Bacillota bacterium | reverse complement strand
GTTCTTCTTTCTCCTTCATCTATTTCCCCTTTTTCACGGGTTTGTTTGCTGTTTGGTACTATTTTGTATTCACCATAATAAACACCAAACTTATTTATCTCATTAAAATCTACTTGAGACAAATATTTTATTTTATCCTTTAATTCTTTATAGTTCTTAACTAAAAGAGCTATTCTGTTAGAATAATGTCCTCTTCCAGCATTAGCCGTATAACATACAGACTGCAAATCTAACTCATTGTTTGAAAATTCCTTATTGCAGTTATTTATTAATTCCTTTAACACATTTTGATTTTTAGCAGACAAGGTAAACACTTCAAACTCAGTCTTAGCAGCCTCATTATTCACTCTTACTGGAGCTTCTTCTAAAACCACGTGACAGTTTGTTCCGCTAAATCCAAAGGAGTTAACTCCAGCTCTTCTTGGTGTTTCTTCACTTTCCCATTGATTTAATTTATCATTTACATATACCGGAGAATCACAGAAATTAATAAAAGAATTTGGTTCGGTAAAATTCAAGGTAGCAGGCATAGTTTTATTTTTTAACATCATAACTACTTTTAACAGTGAAGCTAAGCCTGAAGCTCCAACAAGGTGACCTATACCTGTTTTTACGGAACCTATACCACAGAATTGTCTCTTATCTGTTGATGCTCTGAAGGCATTTGTTAATGCTTTTATTTCTATAGGGTCTCCAAGCACCGTACCTGTACCGTGGACTTCTACATATTGCACTGTTTCTGGGCTTATGTTCGCTTTCTTCCAAGCTGTAAGCAGTAAGTTCTCTTGTGCTCCTGCATCTGGTGCAGTAATACCGTTTGAAGCACCATCATTATTTATCGCACTAGCTTTTATAACGGCATGAATTACATCTCCATCTTGAAGAGCTTTACTTAGAGGCTTCAAAAGGACTGCTCCTACACCTTCTCCCCAAGTAGTTCCATTAGCCTTTTTATCAAAGGTTCTAACTGTGTTATCTGGAGATTCAACAGATTCTAGTTCTTTAAGGTCCTCCTTAAATCTTAAAGGAGCGTAATAAAAATTACCTAAACCACCTGCGATAGCCATTTCGCATTCTCCATTTTTTATTGCATTACATGCCATGTGTACTGAGACAAGTCCAGAAGAGCATGCAGTATCTATAACCATACTTGGTCCTTTAAAATCATAAATATAAGATATACGGCTTGCTAAAATTCCAGGCCAAGTTCCAGTAACAACCATAGGGTCTTTTGCTGCTATCTTCTTATACTTAAGCTCGGCTACGTGGTCAGTACCCACAAATACACCCGTGTTTGTGCCATAAACTTTACTTCCGCAGTAACCTGCATCTTCAATGGCTTCATAGGCAGTTTCTAGAAATAATCTTTGGGCAGGATCCATTGCCTTTGCTTCTCTCGGAGGAATACCAAAGAAAGCTGCGTCAAATTTATCAATCTCCTTAAGATATCCTCTAATTTCATAATTTACGTCCAAATGCCCATCTTCTTTTATAGCACCGTTTGCCGCAAGTCTATCATATAAAAATCTTAATAGATATTGTTCAGCATCCCTTACTCTTTCCTCAGGTAGTTCGCCAATACATCTTACCCCATTTTTTATATTGTCCCAGTATTCTTCAAGGTTATTTGCATTGGGAAACTTACCTGACATACCTATAATGGCTATCTCATCTTCAAACTTATCTGAACTTTCCTTCATCTCTAAAAGCATCTGTTTTGCTTCATTTTGTGATAAATTATGGTTTGCAACCTGACTATATATGTAATTTTTAATTTTCTTCATTCATCCCCATCACCTTTCTAAAAATATTTATCAGCCTCAGCTATTTCCATATCGCCATTTGCTAATTTTTCAAGTAGATCATCCAATAAATCTTCTTCAATGGCTTTTGCCTCAATGTCCTTGATTGCTTCTTTATTAATAATTTCTTCTATGTATTGAGCCATAGCATTTACTGTAGAATAAGCAAATACATCAGCAATATCAATCATTCCTGGATATTCCTTCTCCAGCTTTCTAAGAAGTCGTGTGGCCAAAATAGAATCTCCACCTAAGCTATTGAAATTATCATAAATATCTACTTCCTCAAGTCCAAGGATTTCTGACCATATCCCTGCAATCTTTTTTTCAGTTTCGCTAAATACATCTTCTTTGCTTCCACCCTTTATTAACACTGCTGATGTACGGGCTTTATTATCTAAAGAAGTATCCTTTTTATTTGACCTGTGTTCATTTATTCCTAATCGTATTTTATGTGCTAAATTTATTGGTAAGGCTTCTTCAATCTCTGATAAAACTCCATAATTGGGTTCTCCAATGATTACTCTTTCAATTTCTTTACTTAGAATCTCACCAAATATGGTTATTGCAATATCAGTAGAAACTGCCTTTAGAGTATTTTTAGAATCCTCCACCCCATAATCAGCTGCCATACCTACCTCTTTCCAAGCTGGCCAGTTTATTGTTATAGTTCTCTTACCTTGCTTATTTCTATAAGCTGTAAAGGAATCTAAATATGAATTAGCCGCTGTATAATCCCCCTGACCTTGGCCTCCCAAGATTGAGGTTATTGAGGAAAATAATACAAAGAAATCTAGTTCATCTGACTTTGTTAATTTATCCAATATCCAAGTTCCCTGCGTCTTTGGCGCTATAACATTCTTGAATATTTTTTCTTCTCTGCCATAGATAAAGCCGTCTCCTGCTAAGCCTGCACAATGTACTATTCCATTTATTACACCATACTTCTCTCTTAACTCAGTTACAACTTGCTCCATTTCATTGAAATTTGCTGTGTCTGCGCTGTAGCAAAGCACTTCAGCTCCATTAACTTCAATTCTACGAATTGCTTTAATGGCCCTGCACATCTTTTTATTTTCAGCTGCTCTTAAAATATCATCCCATGTCTCTCTCGCTGGCATAGAAGAACGATTTATTAATGCAAGCTTGACTTTATTTTTTGATGCAATGAATTTGCTAATTTCAAGTCCTAAGCCGCCTATTCCACCCGTAATTAAATAAACGCCTTGCTCTTTTATTTCAAATGCTTTATCTTCCTGCCTAGCAATATTTAATTCTTTAAATTCATCAATATACCTTGCACCTTCACGATAAGCACATTGATAGGAATCTCCTCCAGCCTTTATTTCAGCAACTATCTCATCTGCACTGGTGTTATCATCTATATCAATACATCTGGATTTTAAATTGAGGTATTCTTGTTTTACCACCTTTCCAAGTGCAAAGATAGACATATTATGTGGTTTTATAGATTCTTCAAACTTAGTAACCTGATTCGCATAATCTGATATTAAAATGATATCTAATTCCTTACTAAACTTATTAGCAATAAGAGCTCTAGTAAGATGGAACAAACTAAGTACTCCATTGTTTTGCTGATGTTCTAGCTCTTGAATATTTTCTATTTCCGACGCGCCATCTAATGTGGACATATGAATTATATTAGAAAGCTTTTGTTGTGACATTTGAGCCATTAGCTTTTTATAATCCTCTTCTCTAGCTGATATAATATATTCATTTTGACTGAGCTTCTCAAATCTATCACCCAACTCTACTTGAATTAAATTACAGCCTTCTGCTTTTAAACTATTAGCTACATCTTCGCATATATTTTTCTTACCTTTGAATAGAAGTATGTCCCCTTGAATTAAATCTTTTTCATTTTTGCCAAGCTCACTGACATTCCAAACTACTTGGTGGAACATATCTTTGCTCTCTTTAAGCTGACTAAGCTTAAACTCATTTTCTCTAACTCTCTTAATGGTATAGTCTTTAACTTCAACAAATACTTTTCCAGTCTTGTCAAAAAGTAATACATCAAAGCGCAGAGTTTCAAGATTACCCTTCTGGCTGCCACTTGGTCTTATGTAACTGTAAAATTCCTTAGGAGAAGCTCCATATATAATCATAGTTTTATAAGACAAAGGTAAATATGTACCTTCCCCTACTAATGCATTTGCAGCATTAATACTGCGGTCCATAACAGGGGGATATATATAGTATTCTTTTAAATCATTTTCAAATTCCTCTGGTATCTTAAAATGAGCTATATATTCATTATTTTGTCCTTTGTAGGTTCGCTTTTTTATGCCTGTCCATCGAGGACCTATTTCTACAATTATCTTTCGCTCATCTTCTTCAGCCATTTCTTCCATTGCTGAATTTTTGAATATAGCATCAATATCATATTCAGGTATCTGTTGTACCATTTCAGCTTGTGCTTTTCCTTCAACATGAATATTCCAACCATGTCCCGAATCAGATTTACTTGCAATTGTGAAGTCATAATAGCCTTCTTTTTCTTTTACAATTATATGTACTTCCTTTGTTTCATTGGCCTCTACTATAAGTGGAGAAACAAATAAGATATTCTGTAATTTTGTGTAATTTCCATCTATGTGCTTAGAAAATATCTCTCTTATAATCTCTAAATAAGCTGTTCCAGGCAGCACGCATCTTCCTGCAACCTTATGTTCTCCAAGTACCCAATGAGAATCTATATTAAGTCTTACAGCATATATTTCTTGCCCAAAAGTTTTTACAATACATCTATCTACCAAAGGATGGCTAATTTCCTTAGCCTGAGATAAATTATTAATGCTAACTTTCGCTTTAGTTTCAATCCAACATCTAGAACGCTTAAATGGATATACAGGAAGACTAACCTTTTTTCTAGATTGCCCTCTATAAATTGCCTTCCATTCAATATCTGCTCCGTTAATATACAGATTACATATTTCTCTTAAACTAGCTTCCTTATTTTCTAGAGCTAATACTATCTTCTCAATATTTTCTGCAGCCTTATTTTCTAATGTCCTCTTGGTATTTTCACTTATAGCGTTTTGCTCTATATCTTCTTGATTAGCTGATACAATTCTATGTTTTCCATAGTAAATATCATCAGTCTTATCATTACCAAACTTAAAGCTTTCTAATTTTTCTCTTAATATTTCTTTGTTTTCTGCAATTATTGCTAATCTATGAGTATAATGCTGTCTTCCCGCATTAGCTGTATAACATATATCCTCTATGGAGCTTTCAGCATCCTTGTCCAAATGCTTTATATATTTATCCACATAGTTACTAAGTACTTCTTTGCTTTGTGCAGATAAAGTAAATATCTGTGCTGTTGTTTTAGATATATTTAAATTAACTTCTTTCTTCTTATACTCTTCTACTACTACATGGCAATTAGTGCCTGCTAAACCAAAAGAACTAACTCCTCCTCTTAAAGGAAATCCACTTGTTGCCCATTTAACCAACCTATCATTTACAAATACCGGAGAATCTATAAAATTGATTTTCCTATTTGGTCGGCTAAAATGAAGGGAAGCAGGTATTGCTTTATGCTTCAATGACAAAATAAGTTTTACCAAGCCTGCTAATCCAGAAATATTATCTAAATGACCTATGTTCGTTTTAACTGACCCTATAGCACAGAAGTTTTTCTTGCTGGTATGTTTTTTAAATGCTCTTTCTATGCCGTTTATTTCTATAGGATCTCCCAGCTTAGTGGCTGTCCCATGAGCTTCTATATAAGATATAGTTTCTGGATCAATATCTGCATTTTTCCATGCATCTAATATAACCGCTTCTTGAGCTTCAGAATTTGGAGCTGTTAAACCAATACTGTTTCCATCTTGGTTTATTGCACTTCCCTTAATTACTGCGTGAATATGATCTCCGTCATCTATTGCCTTCTTTAATGTCTTAAGCATAATAGCAATTACACCCTCACCTGAACCTGTGCCATCAGAACTGTCATCAAAGGTTTTTGCCTTATCACCAGGTGACCTTATACCTATTTCGTCATCTATTCCCTTTTGAATAGGTAATAGATTTATTTTCACCCCTCCGGCAATAGCCATTTCGCATTCTCCATTTAAGATTCCCTGACAAGCCAAATGTACAGCCACTAGCGATGATGAGCAAGCAGTATCTACTACCATACTTGGACCCTTCAGGTCTAACATATAAGAAATCCTGCTTGCAATAATTGATTTTACATTTCCAGGAAGTGAAATATTATTATACATATCCATATCAGCTGTATTAACATACATATGATATTCAAATTTCAAATCACTACTATGACCAACATATACCCCTGTTTTGGTTCCCCTTATTACATTTCCTCCATAACCTGCTTCATCTATTACACTCCAGGCCGCTTCAAGGAATAATCTTTGATTTGGATCCATTAACCTTGCTTCACTAGGAGAAAGGTTAAAAAATTCATAATCGAATTTATCAACATCATCAAGGTAAGCTGCTTTACATAGCGGTGGATTAGATGACATATAGCTATTCGGTAATATTGAATTTATGTCCTTCATTCTCTCATCCGGAAATTCTCTTATGCAATCTATACCATTTCTGAGATTTTGCCAGAACTCGTCCATATTATCAGCCATAGGGAACTTTCCATATACTCCTATTACAGCTATATCTTTATTAGATACTCTCTCTATTTTAGGTATATCTTCTTCCCCACAAGTTTTGATTTCCTTAAAATCTACTAGTTTATTTAACAACAACATCTCCTCCCAATTATTTAGTTTTAAATTTACTAATCCATAACTTGCATTTTAAAATCATTAAAGAGGTGTCTAGTCCCTGTTTCATCAAATATCTGATTAAATCTTTCTATTTGTTCTTCAATTGGTGTATGCTTTGTATCAAATACGGACTTTAACATTTTAAGAGCTGCTTCCATTTGTTCTAATGTTGGACGTGAACTACTTTCCTCTATTTGTTCCTGCATTTGCTCAATCTTTTTATAAGGTTCTATAACACCTTTTTTATATTCATCATTGTTCCAGTTACGATTGCGTGTACAAACTGCAATTGCCATACATCTAGTAACAACAGTTGGTCCGTTTGCTCTATCTTCCGCTAACTTCTTACTTTCTTTAAGTAAAGCTTCAACATCATCACTATTGTCATAAGCATAACCTTTGATGCTTGATATATTTTTCTTCATTAAATTTCTTAAAATATTTTTAGGTCCTAACTCTACAACAGTATCTACTCCAATTTTTGCAAGGTGCTGCATAGAAGATACCCATTGAACTGGTGCTACAAGCTGCTTAGTAAGATTTTCAACTATCTTTTCAGTGCTTTCATAAGGCAAGGCTGTAAAATTTGATATAACAGGAAACTTAAAATTGTTATATTTATATTTCACTAATTCTTCTTTTAGTCTATCAGCTGCAACCTGCATTATTGGGCTATGAAAAGGTGCACTAACATTAAGATATGTAACTATACCTCCCATTTCTACGAATCTTTGTCCAACTTTTTCTACAGCTTCTTTGTGTCCAGAAATTACTGTCTGACTTGGTGAATTGTAATTTGAAACAACAACTATATTATCTATTGAAGATGCTTTTCTGCATTCTTCCTCGATAAGTTTTATATCAAGGTCTCCAACTGCTGCCATTAGTCCTAGTCCTGATGCTGCGGCTTCCTGCATAAACCTTCCACGTTGTTTTACAAGTTTTACTGCGTCACCAAACTGAATAGCTCCGCTGCAAGTTAATGCTGTATATTCACCTAAACTATGTCCTGCCGCACACACAGGTAAAACTCCAACTTGATCCATATACACCTTAAAAGCCGCTACACTGGCAGTTAATATGGCTGGTTGAGCATTTTCTGTTTTAGTTAATTCCTCTAAATCCCCTTCAAAACATAATCTTTTCAAATCAAAGCCTAATGCTTCATTAGCTTCCTCAAAAACCTCTTTTGCAGCGCCAAACTCCTCATATAATTTTTTACCCATTTGTACATATTGCGCTCCTTGTCCTGGAAACAATAATGCTAATTTATTCATATAAAATATTCCACCCTTCTTATAATTAAAATAATATTTTGCTAATGATTAAGTTTATTAATTTTATATACCATTGTAATAATTCTTCTGCCTTACTTGCCCTTATTCTGGCAGCATTATACTCAAATATAAATTTTATAGCTTCACTACTCTCATCAACTTTTAATATCAAATCCCAGACACTAATTAATCTAGAACTAATATTTACATTGTCCACAAATGCAGCAATTCCTAAATTACCTTCTTTTATTCCTCGGATATTATTTAGAGTTGTGATTTCATAGACATTCAATAAAGACTTTTCATAAGCTATCCTTACTGTTTCAAAAAGAGAATTAAAATCAGAAATCATAGATAAGTCTATGTCTAATTGAGCAGCACTCCTGCTATCCTTAACAATTTGAATAGGCAGCGTTTCCTTATTTGTTATCTCCGCCAGTAGATATGCATACGAAGCAAGAAGAATATTGCTTGTGTGAAGTTTGTTATTGTCAGCAATAAGTCTTATTTTTTCACATAAGGATGTATCAAGAACATACTCAAAGACTGTATCTTCATTAGAGACATCTTCAGTAATGAAGAATTCCTTTGGTAATTCCAATGGATTCAAGTCAATTTTTTGGGTATTTCCTTCTTCTCTTTCAATAAACTTTGATAACTTTGACACTGTTGGATTTGCAAAGATGTCTGCAATAGTAACCTTACCTGGATATTGTTTTTCAATTTCTTTATGCATCATTACCAATAACAATGAATTTCCACCAAGTTCAAAGAAATTATCATAAATACCTACAAATTCACGCTGTAGTAAACTGCTCCATATACTTGAAATTGCTTTCTCGGCATTTGTCTTACCAACAGAATATTCTGTTTCAAGTTTTGGACGTGTTATATCTATGTCAGGCAGAGCCTTCCTTGCTACTTTTCCATTTGGAGTCATTGGTATCTTATCAAGACGCATATATGCCTGTGGTATCATATAATCAGGAAGGAATTTTAGAAGATAATTTCGAATTTCAGAAATGGATATTTCCATACTTGATACATAATAGGCAGCAAGATATACAATATCATGTTTATCTTTTCTTACTACACAAACACAGTTTTCTATGCCTTCATATCCTGTGATACATTTTTCGATTTCTGCCAGTTCAATTCTATAGCCTCTAAGCTTAACCTGATCATCAGCTCTACCCAAAAACTCTATATCTCCATTAGGAAGCCATCTAGCCAAATCACCAGTTTTGTACATAAGCTTTCCTTTAATAAATGGATTAGCAACGAACCTTTCATCTGTTAAATCCTGTCTATTTAAATATCCTCTAGCCAGGCCGTCACCAGTAATATGAAGTTCACCTGGTATTCCAATAGGCTGAGCAGAACCAAATTTATCAGTAATATATATCTGTGTATTTGCAATTGGTTTACCAATATTTATAGTTTCTTCTTTTGTCAAATCCTTAACAGTGCTCCAAACAGTGGCTTCTGTAGGACCATATACATTAAAAATTTTGGTGTTTTCTAATGCCTTAAGCTCTTCTAATAATTTTGCTGGGAAGGCTTCACCTCCAATTATCACTTCTTTTACATTTCTCAAACAAGCATTTGCATTCTTGGATTGTAAAAGCATTTGTAATCTTGAAGGAGTAATTTGCAGCATATCCACCTTATTCTCTTCTATGATGATACTTAGCATGTCTGGATCCATCTGTTGTTGTTCATTTGCAATAACAATAGTCAAACCTTTAGTTAAGGGCAGCAATGTTTCAAGTACAAAAATGTCAAAAGATATAGTGGTCAAGCATAAAATTGTCTTATTACTTGAAAAATCTATTCTGTCTGTCATACCTTTAATGAAATTGTTTATATTTCTATGTGCTATCATTACACCCTTTGGTTTTCCTGTTGATCCTGATGTATATATTACATAGGCTAGACTATTTGAATTACCAGTACTATCAGAATTTAGTCCACTTCCTACATAACTACTATCATCTAGTAAGTTTATGGATTCCATAGGAAGATCAATATCGTTTTCCATAGGCTGAGTTAGTACAATCTCACATTTGCTATTCTCAAGCATATACCTTACTCTTTCCTCTGGATATGTAGGATCTATAGGCAGATAGGCTCCTCCAGCCTTTAATACACCTAATATTCCTATAAGCATTTCCAAAGAACGCGGCACCATAAGTCCCACCATTTTATCCGTTGTTACCCCTTTTTGCCTTAACTTCTCTGCAAGCATATTTGCATTTATATTTAACTGGCTATAGGTCAAGGTCTTATTTCCAAATATCAATGCAGTCTTTTCAGGATTTTTTTGAACCTGCTCCTCAAATAGTTCATGTACCATTCTCTGACTCTCATATTTTGTTTCAGTATTGTTAAATTTATATAGCACTTCTTCTTTTTCTTCCATTGACAACATATCAATATCCGAAAGCTTGACCTCTGTATTTTCTGTGGCTATCTTAAGTATGTTTATATAGTGAGAAGCTAATCTTTTTATGGTTTCCTTTTTGAATAGTTCTGTGCAATATTCAAAACTTATTTCTAATTTATCCTCAAGCTGCACAGCTGTAAGAGTAAGATCAAATTTAGATACATCTCTTACAATCTTCTGAGACTCTATTTTGAATTTGTTTATACTCATTTCTGCAAAATCCATATTCTGAAGTATAAACATTACATCAAACAGTGGGTTTCTGCTTAAATCTCTTTCCAAGTTTAATTTTTCAATTAAATTCTCAAACTGATATTCCTGATTATCAAATGCCAGAAGTGTATTATTCTTTACCTTTTCAAGGAAAATCTTAAAAGTGTCATCATTTTGAGGATAATTTCGCATTGCCAGAGTATTTATAAATACTCCAACCACATTTTCTAGATCAGCATGATTTCTGCCTGCAATAGGAGTGCCTACTATAAAATCCTCTTGATTAGTATATTTTAAAAGCAGCACATTAAAGGCAGCAAGCAGCACCATATAGAGGGTAGCTTCATTATCTACTGAAGCTTTATTTATAGCTTTTAAAAGTTCCTTATCAATTTCAAATGTAATACAATCTCCACTAAAGCTTTTTCTTGGTGGTCTTATATAATCTGTTGGAATATTTAAAACAGGAAGTTCTCCAGATAAATTCGAAAGCCAATACTCTTCTTGTTTCTTTATAAATTCAGACTTTAGCAAATCATTTTGCCATTGAGAAAAGTCCTTGTACTGGAGTTTTAACTCACTCAACTCCTGCCCATTGTATAGCTTTGCGAATTCTTCATTAAGGATTTCTTCTGAAATGCCATCAGATACAATATGATGCATATCGCGCAATAAGATATGTTTATTTTCAGATACTTTCACCAGACATGCTCTAAACAATGGTGCCTTGTTTAAATCGAAGGGCTGAATAAAATTCTTTAATATTTGTTCTATTATTTGTTCAGTACCCTTATTAACGTCTAGTTCCTTATATTCAATTTCAAAATTAATATCTTCATGGATATGCTGCATAAGTCCATCATCTAAAAGTTTAAAAGCTGTTCTTAAAGATTCTTGCCTTTGAAGCATTTTTTGAAACGCGCTATTTACCTTATTTCTATCTAAAGCTCCCTCTATTAATAATGCTTGCGGAATATTATATGCAGTTCTGGAATTTTCAATCATGCTGGTTAAATAGATTCTTTTTTGAGCAGATGAAGTTGGATAGTATTCTCTTACCTCAACTAAAGGTATTGATGAATAAGTGCTTTGACTACAATTTTCAATGTATTTTGCCATTGTTTTAATTGTATTGTTGATAAGAATATCTTTTATAGCAATATTAACATTAAAATGCTTATGTATTTTTCTAGATAGTTTTGCAGCCTTTAATGAATGTCCACCAAGTAAAAAGAAATTATCATTTATCCCTATTCTTTTTATACTTAGTACTTCACTCCATAACTGCGCAAGTTCTTTCTCAACTTGACTTTCTGGAGTCTCATATTCCACACCAGTACTCAATTCTATATCATATTCAGAAAGTAGTTTTCTATTCACTTTACCATTAGGCAGCAACGGCATGCTATCTATTGCTGTAAAATATGAAGGTATCATATAAACTGGTAACTGATTTATTAAATATTTTCTCAATTGCGATATATCCAGATTTTCATTTTTAGTTAGAAAAACACATATATGCTTTTCGCCATCCTGAGACTCTTTTACAACCGCTGCAGTTTCTGTTACAAGTCCACTTTCTATAATATATTTTTCAATCTCGGTTAATTCTATTCTTACTCCTCTTATCTTTACCTGATTATCAATCCTGCCAAGACATTCAATATTACCATCAGGCAGCATAACTCCAAGATCGCCTGTTTTATATATAATTCTTATATCACTTTCACCAAAGTAATATTTTACAAAAGACCTTGTAGTTAACTCATTATTATTGTAATATCCTAGAGACATATACTGAGTATCAATGCAAATCTCCCCTACATTACCCTTATTACATAGATTCATTTCCTTATCTAAAATCAGCAATTTTGTATCATCAATAGGCTTACCTATTGGTATGTTTATTCTATTTATCTCATCTTTATCGATGAAGTGAAAAGCCTTTGCCAAAGTAGTTTCTGAAGGTCCGTATAAATTTACTAACTGAATTCTATCTTTAAACAGTTCATAAAATTTTTTTATATCTACTCCTTTTAGCATCTCACCTGCTAAAAGTATAAACTTTAAACTATAAAAATTTGCCGAACTCTCTAACTCTGACATAATACTTCTAAATAATGTTGGAACCATATGTACAAGAGAAATTTTTTTATCATTAATCCATTTTATTAGATTCTCAGGATTTAATATAATATCGGCCTCTTCTGGAATACAAACAGTTGCTCCAGAGCATAATGGTACAAATATATCTCTCAAAAATGGATCAAATGTAGGAGCTGTTAATTGGCTTACTCTAAAACTTTCATCTACTCCAAGTTTTCTAATTTCCCAATCAATAAAATGTTTTAAACTTTTATGACTACCTAAAACACCTTTTGGTTTTCCGGTAGATCCAGATGTGAAGTAAATATAACAGATGTCACTAAAAACATCTACTTCTTCAATAGTCTCGTTAGAGGTATTAGATGAGATTACATTTATATTTAAATAAGGATAATCTTCTGGATTTACTTTATATGAATCATCAATTATTACACTCAAGATCTTTTTATTAGTTTTCATAACTTCATTTAACTTTTTCAAGTATTGAAATTCAGTTATAATCAAACCAGCTTCAATTTCATCAAGCATGGTCTTCAATCTGTTTTCAGGAAGCCTGGTATCTATTGGGATAAATATACCCCCACATTTTAAAACTCCCAATATTGATAATACCAATGAGGGTCCCTTATCCATTAAAAGAACAATCTTCTTGTTTTCTTTGGTTTTTTCCAGTAGGTATTTGGCCATGTAATTTGACTTTTTTTCCATTTCAAGATATGTATAACGTTCATCCTTATACTCTATTGCTACTTTTTGTGGCGTTTTTTCAACAAAACCTCTTATTTTACTTTGAAGGCTTTCATTTACGTTATCAAACGACATTATTACCCTCCTTTTGTTTTACAAATTACTATCAAAGTGTATTAAGTATAATCCCCAAAATAACAAATTCTTACCAAAGTCTTGCTTTGATAAGATTTGTGAAATCATTTTTCTGCATACATTTTCTTCTTTAAATTGATGTGCTCTTTAATTATACATCAATTTATCATATTTCACACAAATATTTTACTCCATATTTCTACATATTATTACAGTTATCTTAGATTAATTTTTCAAAAGACACATTTTTAAATTCAATAGATAATCCGGCAGATTTCTCCCAACTCTTGCAGGATAAACCAACTTCGCAAATCATGCCATCTGGTTTAAATTCGTAAAATTTTTTCATACTATTAGAACCATCAGTTGAATAAGAAAACGTACACTTCCCATTTGTAAAAATAACTTGCAGTTTAACACTTGAATGAGGATATGGCATTTTTTCAACACAAAAATTCCTTAGTTTTTCATCTATTTTTATTTCTTTGTCAGAATGCAACCCATAATAAAGTACAGAATCATTAACTGTTTTAACTACAATACCAGATAAAAAACCAATCTTCTTAGGTATACTAGTGATATTTATTTCTGTACTAAAAGAAAATTCCCTCACTCCAATATTGGGAAGATCCAACAATAGTTTAGGAGCATGATCTCCTAGCCAGCAATCATATACTTTATCTTTAGTAAAGTGGAATGCTGTTTTTGAATCTTCAACCCTAACTATATCATCCTCATTGTTTTCATAATGAAAATAATCCATAAATGAGGAAGGTTTATATTTATTTTTAAAATTAAATTCTTTATACTTTTTGTGAAGCTCTGACAGTAACAGCTTCATATTGGATTCAAGCGTTACTAACTCATTCATTTCCTCAGTGTAGTCGAAGGGCACGATTCTCATCATATTAAGAATTACACGGTTAATAAGAGCATCCCATTTAGCCAAAATAACCTTCTTATTTTCATCTATAGTCTTGAGTAAATCCATATCCCCGAGTATTTCTCTAGAATTATTAATTAGTTCTGTAAAGAAAACATTTTTACCCTTAACCTCATTTGCCATAAATCTGCAAATAACTGAGAACTTGAACGAACCTATCTTATCTTGTTTCATGGATTTTTTTATTTCATCTTTTTCCTGAG
>JAUZPI010000095.1 GCA_030706015.1 Bacillota bacterium | reverse complement strand
AGATCTTAAAACATCCTCATCTATAAACAATTTGTTTGAAAATTCCTTTGCAATATTTAAATTCTTTGAAAAAGACATAATTTTATTATGGAAGTATCTATTAATGTTTTGTCCTACTTTTAATACAATATTAGGAGCAAAAATACCTCTGTATATTTCACAATCCAATTTCTTTGATTGTTTTTCAACTAATTCAACTAAGTCCTTAGTTATCAAATCACCTTCTACATAAGTATCATATATTAATTTTTCCTTAGAGGTACACATAGATAATCCACTCCTTTTGAAACCATGCCTTGCAATCAAATTATTAAAATTAAATGGTTTTATATAATTTGAATGACAGTATCCTTTTCCAATCTTTGTATACAATATTATATTATGAATATATGTATTGTATTCGTTTACACAATTGTATAACATGTCCTTTTTAGATGTCAAACTCACAAATTTCTAAAAATATCAAATAAATATAGTTATAACTTGCAATTTATTAATTTAGTTTATTCTATAAAAATACTTCCACTTAATTTATGCTTTAATATTACTAATTTCATAAAGAGTGGTATAATATATTTAAAAAGGGGATTTTTATGAAGAAAACAAGGGAAAAATTTATTGGTTGCTTACTAGGCGGATCTATTGGAGATGCTCTTGGATATCCAATAGAATTTTTAAAGATTTACGAAATATATGATAAGTTTGGTGAAAACGGCATAGAAGATTTAAAAGTAAATATGTTTTCTGGAAATGCACATTTTTCTGACGATACGCAAATGACACTATTTACTGTTGAAGGCATACTGTACTATGAAAATAAAAGAAAAAATGGAGAAGACATAAGCATTACCGAATGTATATTTTATTCTTATGAAAGATGGCTGCATACTCAAGGATATCCTATATCAGAAGAATATGAGTATCTTCTTCAAGATGTGAAGTCTCCACTTTTAGAGCATAAAGAATTATTTTCACAAAAAGCTCCTGGTGATAGCTGCATCAATGCTTTAATACGTGCAAAAAACAATAAGTATGGTACAGTTAAAAAACATATCAATAAAAGTAAAGGCTGCGGCGGAGTGATGAGAGCTGCCCCGGCAGGCATGTATTTTATTACTAGCAATAAGGATGCTTTCAAACTGGGATGCAAATTGGCTGCAATTACTCATGGCCACCCTACAGGATATTTATCTGCAGGTGCCTTTGCAAGTATAATTTCAGATTTGTGTGCTCTCTTACCAATTGAGGATGCAATAAAAAACACCATAAAAGTATTGGAGGATATGGAAGGCAGCGAAGAAACAATAAATGCATTAAAAAAAGCAGTTTTATTAGCTAAAGAGGGTAATCCAAGTCCAGAAAAGCTTTCGCAGCTGGGAGAGGGATGGATCGGTGAAGAAGCGCTGTCAATAGCTATATACTGTGCTCTATCTTATCCAGAGGATTTTGAAAAAGCATTGAGGCTTTCAGTAAACCATAGTGGAGATAGTGACAGTACTGGCTCTATTTGTGGAAGTATAATGGGAGCAAAATTAGGCTTAGAAGCAATTCCCAAACAGTGGATTGATAAATTGGAATTATCTGATTTAATAAAGGAAATGGCAGAAAAACTCTATTATAATGTAGAAAGCAAAATCTATAAAATAGTGTAAATTTGTAGAATATAACACCTTCTATATCTATATGAAATGGAAGGTGTTTTTATTTGCCCATATTTATTTATTTATGTTTTTCGAGTATGTCAGCTGTGAACAGATTATTACAACAATAAGCAATAAACTATAGATATATCTGTGCCTTTTAGTGAGTAGTATTTGTGGTTTTAAATATTTAAAAACACAAATACTACTACTATAGATATAAAAACAGACAATACAAGTCCTCCCTTAAACCATGAGCAAATTCCCGCAGCACCTATTCCCACTAGGGTTGCTATGCTCATACCTGGTGATGCCTCCAGTATTCCCCGAACGATTAGAGCACTGAGTGCGGTATAAGGTATATATAGAAGAAACCTTTTTAGCTTTGGATTTAAAGGTTTTTCTGTCATTAAAAGCAAGGGAATTAACCTTGGCAGATAGGTTACAAGCATCATGCCTATAATTAATGGTAAATAACCTTTCATTATTCTCCCTCCTTCTGAACCTCATCTTTTATAAAAATAGTTCCCACAACTGCTGAAACAATTATTGCAATAATTAGATTCCAGGAGGCTGACAAGAGCTTTGTATATGAAAGAACTGCATATAAAAAGCCTGAAATAATTGATAAAAACAACACTGGTGAAGATTTTTTAATTTCAGGTACAAGTAACCCCGCAAACATGGCATATAATCCTACGGAAAGACTATTCTGAACAGTTTTTGGCAGTATTTCACCTACAATATATCCTGCAGCACTGCCAAATACCCAGGATAAATAGGATGTACTATGCAGCGAAATTAAAAAGGGAACAGTAAGCTTCTTATTACTTAAAGAAGTTACAGAAAAGGTTTCGTCTGTTACACCAAAAGCTATAAAAATAAGCCAATGCTTTTTTATGGCTCTAAGCTTTACGGACAAGGAAGCACTCATCATCAAATGCCTTAAATTAAGAAGAAAAGCAGCTAAAATTATGTTTCCCATGGAAATGCCTGCTTTTATTAAATCCAATGCCATAAACTGGCTGGCACCAGCAAAAACCATAATGGAAAATAAACAGCAGTCTATAAAAGAAACACCAGCATTTTTAGAAAGCAGTCCAAAGGCCATAGCCACTGGAAAATATCCGGCTACTATAGGAAATCCAGCTATAGCTCCATCCTTAAAACCTACCCAATGATTTTCATTAACCCTTGGTTCCTGTTCAAAATTTTCACTTTCAAATGCTTGATTTTGCTCCATGATTATTTCCCTCCAATACTTAGTCTGCAATTTAAATACATTTTTCAATATTCCTCACTTTGCTAAATATGTTATAATAAAAAAAACAAATTTGTACGTATGTTATATTAGTTTATTTTGATTGTTATAACGTCCTTGTATATAATTATACGAGCCAATCCAAAAAAATACAATAGCGGAGGGAAGATTCTTTGAAGGATTTAAATTGGATAGTGTCAACTAATTTAAAAAAAATAAGACAGGAAATGAAGCTAAGTCTTGAAAGATTTTCAGAAATAACTGGCGTAAGCAAGGCAATGCTGAGACAAATTGAGGCTGGAGAATCTAGTCCTACCATTAATACCATCTGGAAGATCGCCACCGGTCTTAAAATCCCATATACCTCAATTATTACGTCTCAGGAACCGGACGCTGTAATAGTTCCTAAATCCACCATAGAACCTCAAGTTGATGATGATGGCAGGTATTTAGTGTATCCTCTTTTTCCCTCGGAAGATGGCAGGCGGTTTGAGATATTTATGTTAGAGCTTGAAAAAGGCTGTTCTTATTATTCTAATGCTCATAATGAGAAGACTCAGGAGTTTATAACTGTATATGAGGGGAGTTTAAGGATTGTTGTTGGAAGTGAGGAGTATGAGGTCAATGAGTTTGATTCTATACGTTTTAAGGCAGATAAAGCTCATTCTTATCACAATGTAGGTGATAAAACAGCGCGAATCTCTATGGTGATTTATTACACCTTTTAACTCAATATTTTACCACAAATGGCTGTTGCGGTAATCATTTATAAATAAACCCTAGGAAAACTCCTAGGGCTGCTTAATAAGTTTATATCTCCATTAAATATGTTTTTGACTCTTTATCCATTTTCTCTATTGCGTATCAATATGCCACTCTTGGCATAATATCTTTGTTCTTTATTAAGTATTGGCATACGCTTTTTGACTCAACTTGAGATAACACTTTTAACATCCAGCCATAACCTTTTAGTACTAGCTGGTGCTGATCCTCCATTAATCTATCAGAAATTAAAAATGGATTGATATTTTCATCACCTTATTAGCTCACTTATATTTATATTCGGATTCCTATATCGCTTTCTTTTCAAGGTTTTACTACCCCACTGAATGGCTTCTTTAGGGCAATGCTGGATACACGCGGCACATTGTTCACAATTATGCTTCCATACAGGTCTATCCGAGCTTAATTCTATATTATTAACTGGACAAATTTTTTCACATAATCTACAGCCATTACAGTTATTAAGAGCCCAAAACTCTTTATCTCTAATAGGTAATTGTTTTACTATCCTGTCCATAGTTTTAGCGAATACTCTATCCATTAAAGTATCAATTAACAATGTACTAACTTCACACTTATGATTTTTTCTTTGTTTAATTATACGTGATATTTCACTAAGCTTTTTCTTCTCTCTTTCAAAAAGCTTAGTTTGCTTTTTAACGGAAGCAACATTAAAAGCAAAAATATTACTTGTTGGCATCTTGATTAAAAAACCAGAATTAAGAGCTGCACCCTTACCTTGCATTATTCTCCTCAACTTAATTAATGCCTCTGCAGGAGCCCCTCCGTGAGTAGCTACTGCAAAAACATAGGTATCTTTACTAATTTCCAGCCTCTTTATTATAGTTTCTACTATTGATGGCATCCTTGAATAAATTACTGGGAACACTATCCCAAGAATATTCCCTTTAATTCTTATTTTCTCCTCTGTCATAAGAGAATCGATTCTGCATAAATTAAAGTCGCTTATTTCACTTTTAATATCTTTAGCCACCTGCAAACTATTGCCCGTTCCTGAAAAATATAATATTGTGTCCTTATCTATTACCATAAAAACCTCTCCTTTTTACCCAAATGGATATTTTGATTTTCAATGGTATTATAAGCTACGTACCATAGTACATAGTCAAGAGCTATTTTTTATATAATTTTTCTAAGTTATTTGAACATTCTATATTTTTCATCGAGGTAATTTCTTTTACCTTTTCAAGTAAGTTTTTTGTTTCTACTAGCTCATTTATTTTATTATCTACTTCAGTTAACTTGTCTTCAACAATTCTTCTAATACTTTCAATATCTCCACATAATATTTCATCATGTATCAGCCTGCTAATTTCCTTTAAAGAGAAACCAAAATTCTTAACAATAAGTATACAATGAATCATTTCTAAATCCTTCGAGGAATATATTCTATATCCGTTTTTATCCCTAGCAGGTTCAGAAAGCAGGCCGATTCTTTCATAATATCTTATTGTCTCTTTATTTATTCCTAACTTCTCCACTAATTCACCAATGCTATAAATGTCCATTATTAGTTTTTTCCTCCTATCCACCTAGTTTAGTAATAGTGATTGCTTTCAAACTATACTAAACCAAATCCCTGACTCTAAATTTAATAAGTTTCAACAATCGCCTGCTTTCATTTGATCTTAATCTTAATGAAATTAGATTTTCCAACTTGGATAACAAAATTATTATTTAGATTATTGATTATAAAATCATTAGTCTTTATACCATTTATCTTTACAGCATTTTGGAGAATAAGCCTTCTAGCTTCTCCATTACTCTTAGCAAATTCATTTTTAACTATTATCTTAACAAGATCTATTTCTCCATTACAAGTAAAGCAATCTGAGGATAGAACAAATTCCTCAATATCCTCTGGAATAAGATTTCTTTGAAATACGGTCTTGAAATGTTCTTCTGCCCTCTCTGCTCCATTAACACCACAGTATAAAGTGGTTATCTCCTTTGCTAGACGCATTTTAATGTCACGTGGGTTAATTTTTTCAGCCTTAAGTTCTAATTCTATTGTTTCAATCTCATCAGGATAAATATCTGTTGCAAGCTCAAAATATTTAATAATCAGTTCATCAGGAACCTTCATAATCTTGCTGTAAATAGTGACAGCATCCTCACATATACCAATGTAATTACCAAGGCTTTTACTCATCTTTTCAATTCCATCAATACCCTCAAGCAGCGGCATAAACAATGCTATTTGACTTTCCTCACCGTAATCTTTTTGAAGGGTTCGTCCCATAAGTATATTAAAAGTTTGGTCAGTTCCACCCATTTCAATATCAGCTTTTATTTCAACAGAATCGTATGCCTGCATTAACGGGTAAAAAAATTCATGTAGTCCTATAGCTTCCTTATTTTTGTATCTCTTCTCAAAATCATCTCTTTCTAACATCCTTGCAATAGTTGTTTTTGCCGCAAGTCTTATTACCTCTTCAAAACTTAATTTAGAAAGCCATTCACTATTAAATCTAAGTTCGGTCTTGTCCCTATGAAGTATTTTAAAAATCTGTTGCTCATAGGTTTTTGCATTCTCAAGTACCTGCTCTGTTGTCAGCTGTTTTCTTGTCTTGCTTTTACCTGTTGGATCACCGATTTTACCAGTAAAATCACCAATTATGATTACTGCACGATGACCTAAATCCTGCATTTGCTTAATTTTTCGTAATACAACAGCGTGACCAAGATGTATATCTGGTGCTGAAGGATCAAGTCCTAATTTAACAACAAGAGGAGTCTCCGTCTCAATACTCTTTTCAAGCTTTTGCATTAAACTTTCTTCGCTGATAACTTTGTTAACCCCTTTCATAATAATTTTAAACTGTTCCTGTGCATTTTTCATTTTCTCCATCCTCTCTAAAAGTAAATTAAAAAAACAAAAAGCTCCCATCCTCTGCTATGCGCAGAGGACGAGAGCATTACTCACGTGTTACCACCTCAAATTTATCAATACATCACTGTACTAACCTCCTCGGGTACGGCACAAAGTACTTATACCCTAGCGATATAACGGTCGCACCCGTCAACAGCCTACTAAGACATAAGTCCTTTTGGTGAGCTACTCAAAGATGTATTCAAAATCCATTTTCTGCACCTCTCATCAACCGGTAACTTTCTGTTGAAAACTTGTGATTTCTACTTCTTCTCATCACAGTATTTAATATATTTTACATTGTATTCTCTAATAACCCTGTTGTCAATACATGGATAACCTGATTACAACTGTCAAACTAAATTTTATCCGATGGTACAAGTCTTTCAAAAGTTTCAATACTCATTACAGCCAAATCACCCTGCCCATTTTTGGTTCAGAAAAATGTTTGCGGCTGCTGTACTACTATACAAAATGATATAATTTTAATAGAGGTTACATTAGATAACTTCAAATAAAAGTAAATATATAGTTATTTATATCAGGGGGAATAAAATGATGAGTACAGTAAAAGAAATGAGAATTGAAACCGATAGATTAGTAATTAAACCATATAAGGAGGAAGACTTAGAAGAGTGCTTTAAGCTAATGCAAAATAAAGAACTATTTAAATATTTGGATATGGATGTTATGTCACATGAAGAATATAAAGGATTATTTAGGTGGTTAATTGAATGTTATGAAGTAGGATTTGATGGGGATTTTAAATATTCCTTTAATATAACCTTGAAGGAAAATGGCACTCACATAGGATGGTGCGGCATAGGAGGAGTTGAGTTCGACCACAATCAGAAGGAGATCTTTTATTTAATAGGCAGGGAATACTGGGGGAAAGGTTACGCTAAGGAAGCATCAGGGGCACTGCTTAACTATGGGTTTAACGTCATGGGAGTAAAGGCAATTGTAGGCCTTTGTAACCCAGATAATATTGCCTCTAAGAAGGTTCTTGAAAATATGGGTCTAAAATTTAGATATATGTTAGAAGGACTTCCAGAGGAATTTGACTTTTATAATGGTGATCCTTTTTATTCACTTACAAAAGAGGAATACTTACAAAAAAAGAAGGTTATTAATTTTTTTTAGTATAGTTTTTTTATGCAGATTAGGGGAACTTCATCTTTAAGAAGTTCCCTGATAATATGTCCTATTATCAATACTATTCTTTAACAAAGCCTAAATTTAATTAGTCATACTAATAGCTTCAATGGCTACACTTCCACCTCGTACAACCTCTACTCTGCTGCCAAAGCATTTCTGTAATAATTTTATCAAAGCATTGTTTTTTGTTTCAGTTTGAACACATTCAAATAGAACTGTGCTCTTATCATAGTCTGTAATCTTTATTTCAAATATCTTTGCAATTCTAAAAGCTTCTGATATATCCTCTTCTGAGCAGCTGTTAACTTTTGCAAAAAGTAATTCTTTCATATGAATTGGTACATCAGTGTAGTCCACAACCTTGATCACTTCTACACAGCGATTTAATTGCTTTTTTACTTGTTCAAAGGTTCTGTCATCACTAGTAAGACTTATTGTCATTCTAGAAATTGTTTCATCTTCGGTTGTACCTACCGTTAGGCTGTCCAAATTATAGGACTTGCTTGAGAAAAGCCCTGATATTCTTGCAAGTACACCTATGTCGTTTTCTACATATAGGGATATCCATCTTTTTTTCATAATCTTAACACTCCATAATCATTTCATTTAACGGCTTGCCGCCAGGTACAATTGGCAGAACATTTGCTTCTTTTTCAATTATAAATTCTATTATTGTGGGTCCATTTTTGTTAGCTTTTGCTTCCTCAAATGCCTTTTCAATATCCTCAGTTTTGTAAACTCTAATACCTTTAGCATCATAACTCTCCGCATGCTTTATAAAATCAGGATTATATTTTGGACAGGAAGCAGCAGTATTTTTACAATTCCTCTCACAGCTCTTTCTATATCTTAAACAGGTACTGGAGTATCTTTTTTTATAGAACATTTCCTGCCACTGACGCACATTTCCAAGGTAGGAATTATTAAAAACACATAAGATTAAAGGAAGCTCTAAGGCAGTTGCTGTAGCCATTTCTTGAATATTCATCTGCATCCCTCCATCTCCTGAAATGCAGATTACATCTTTATCAGGGTTACCAAGCTTTGCACCTATGGCTGCTGGGAAACCATATCCCATGGTTCCAAAGCCTCCAGAGGTAAGCAGCTGCCTGTTTTCATCCAGCTCGATATACTGTGTTGTCCAAAGCTGATTTTGCCCAACATCCGTAATAACCACAGAGTTTTTAAACAGTTTATTAATTTTCTTTATAATTATTTCTGGTGTCATTCCACTATACTGTTTCATATTAATTGGATAAGCTTTTTTCCATTCTTCTATTTCATTTGCCCAGCTATCTACATTTAAAGAAACTGCGCTTTTAAGCATCATTTCAATTGCATTTTTTGCATCTGCCACAATAGGGATGTGCACATCAATGTTTTTTGAAATTGAAACAGGATCAATATCAATGTGGATAACAAAGGCCTTCTTTGCAAATTCGCTGATTTTCCCTGTGATTCTATCATTAAATCTTGTTCCTATAGAAAACAAAAGATCACATTCACTAATAGCTCTGTTAGAGGCATAATTTCCATGCATACCAATGTTGCCTACATACAGCGGATGAGTAGTTGGAATTGTACCCTTCCCCATAATGGTTGTAATTACTGGAGCTCCAGTGATTTCAGCAAGTTTGGTTAATTCCCTGCCTGCATTAGCAATTCTTACACCGCCGCCAATTAAAAACACTGGTCTTTTTGCCTTGTTTAGTGCCTCCATTGCTCTCCTAATCTGACCTGCATGGGCACCTATACTTGGTTTATAGCCTCTAATACTGACTTCGGTTGGATATTCACTGCTTCCATATTGCTGCTGAATATCCTTTGGAATATCAATAATAACTGGCCCTGGTTTACCTGTTCTTGCTATATAGAAGGCTTCCTTAATAATTCGTCCCAAATCCTTTCTATCTCGAACTGTTACTGCGTATTTGCATATGTTTCTTACTATGCCCACAATATCCACTTCCTGAAAGGCATCATTTCCAATTAAGTTTGTAGGTACCTGCCCTGTAAAACAAACTAATGGAACACTATCATAATTAGCTGTAGCGATTCCTGTTACAATATTTGTTGCTCCAGGGCCGCTTGTCACAAGACATACCCCTGTTCTTCCTGTAGAACGTGCATAGCCATCCGCTGCATGAACTAATGCCTGCTCATGCCTTGGTAAAATCACTTCAATATCTGTCTCATCATAAAGGGCGTCAAATAAATCTATAGCCATTCCTCCAGGATAAGCAAAAAGTTTATCTACTCCCTCTTCCTTTAATGCCTTTACGAATAATTCAGTACCTTTTATATCCATAGCCATCCCCCTAACAATATACTTATCATTACATGCATGTACTTGCTTGCATTTTTTAGATTTTTTAATGGCACTATTCCTAGCACCATTAATCGCTTACTTATTACCTATTACCTATTACCTTTTACTTATTCTGAATCCCGCTAATAAAAACATGGACACTTTTCTCTATGTATTCTTCTTTTTCAATCTCTGTTAATTTATTTTCAAAAGAAGCCTTTAAAAATGCAAAACCAAAATTCATGGATAAAAACATTGTTGCTAAACCTTCAAAATTTGTTTCAGCAATTCTATTTTTTTCATACATTTTCTCGAAATATTGCTGCACCAATTTTTTAAAGGTTTCTGGTATTTCCATAATCTTAGGAGCAATATCTTCATAAATCTGTGGTGCTCTAAGACCAATTGAAAGTTTTACAAAGTCTGTTGTCACATTCTCCAAGTATTTACTAGCAAACATCTTTAAATCAGCTTCTAATTCCCAAGTATATGGTCCAAAGGTATCTTCAGAAATATTAGGCTTCCACTCCTTCTCATTCAGCGCACTAATTATAATCTCTTTTTTGCTCTTAAACTTTCTAAAAATAGTACACTCATTTACCTTTGCTAAATTGGCTATATCCTTCGTAGTGGTTGCAGAATATCCTTTTTCTTTGATAAGTTCAATTGTTGCATTCATAATTTTCCATTGAGTATCTTCTACCATCTTTTTCTCCACCTTATGCAAGTATTCACTTGCATAAAATTTTAAACTTTTCTAGGTATTTTGTCAATATATACCTAACGCCATTAACTGATTAATTAATTTACCAACATCTTTTTCTTCATGATCATAGAAAATAACTTCCATGCCCATTTGTTTAGGTACAATCAGATTTCCCTTCTGATTATCGATAAACACACATTCGTTAGCACTAACATTTAACCTTTCCATGGTCTTTATAAATATTGCTTCCTTATCTTTACCTGAACCTACCTCTGCAGAAACAGTTACTGCATCAAAAACAGTATCCAGATTATAATATTCAACTACTTTATCTATTCTATCCTTTTTATTATCAGTAACCATAGCTGTTTTGTAAGCTCTGCTTTTTAGCTCTTTAATCAAATTTAGCATGTCCTCATTAATTGGTGTATTTATAAAGGAAGCACGCAAAACTTCAATGCTGATGTCCGTATTAATAGCAGCACACACCTCTCCCCATATATCTTCATGCTTTAATTTCCCATATAGAAGGTCAGTATTATATTTTTTATATTCCTTTGTAAACAGTTGCTTATCTATGCCTGTCTCCTTACAGATGTAGTTACAAATTGTTTGAGAACCAGTTGCATCAAGAGTCAAAACTCCATCAAAGTCAAATAAAATAGCTTTTAGCATAAAAACCCTCCCTATAGTGATTTATTATATATGTATATATCAGCAACCTCATTGTCGTCTTTGATAAATGCATGTTTAATCTCACCTATACGGACAAAGCCTAAGCCTTCCCATAGGCTGATGGAAGCGGTATTGGTAGAAACCACAGAATTAAATTGCATTGCTTTATAGCCACATTCTTTTGAAATTTTTAACGAATGTTCTCCAAGCATTTTGCCAATACCCTTACCTCGATATTCTTTTCTTATAGCATAAAGTGCATTGGATATATGGCTGCCTCTACCTGGAAAATTATCGTGTAAAATATAAAAGCCTACAACCTCATTATCAAACACTGAACAATATACAGCCTTTTGATTCTTCAATATTCCTGAAATAGTGTCTGTTGAAAAATAGTCCTTCCAAAAGAAACTTTCACCTTCATCAATAACCTCATTCCATATGGACACAATATCATTTAGATCTTCACTTTTAAATTTTCTAATAACTATATTCATTTCAATTTCCTGTACCTAAAATCGTTACATTACGATTTTAACACTCCATTAACTGGATAGAATGCTAGTATCACAGGATTTTCACCTACCTTTTTTTTAATTTTTTAGATTAATCTGTGCAATAGAAGGTTATGCCTCTGTTTTTTTGCTGGTTTATTATGCACATATTGTTAGTGTTGATTTATACTTATTTTTGGGGTTATAATTTGAATATAAGTGAAAACATAATTTCACTATTTTATATAAAATATACCTTTCAATAAATAACAAGAAAATATCAAAACCATGGAATAGTTATACTTAATCAAAAAGGAGACAATTTTAATGGATAATATAGCCAAAAACAAACTATATACCTATGCTGACTATATGAGCTATTCTGAAAGTGAAAGGATAGAGATAATAGACGGACATATTTATGCTATGTCGCCAGCTCCTAGTAGAATACATCAAAAATTAATATCCTCATTAGTTATTGATATAGGAAATTATATAAAGTCAAACAGAGGTTTCTGCGAAATATATCCAGCTCCCTTTGATGTCTTTCTAATTGATACTGAAACCTTAGAAAGTTGTAGAAATATTGTTCAACCAGATATATCAGTTATATGCGACAAAAATAAACTAACTGATAAAGGTTGTGTTGGAGCCCCTGACTTTATTATTGAAGTTGTATCCCCTTACAATCCATCCAGTGATTATGTGCGCAAATTAAGTCTATACGAGCATTTTAAGGTTAGAGAATACTGGATAGTAAATCCTTTGAACAGTACTATATTGGTTTATAGGCTGGATGATACCATGTATTATGCCTCTCCTGAAGCTTATACTTTTAAAGACAAGGTAAAGGTTGGCATATATGATAATCTTGAAATCAGCTTTGCCGATATAGAATTATAATAAAAAACAAATAACATTAGTACTATTTTACCTACCCTAATGTTATTTGTTTGCTACTGCTAACACTAGTACCAAACCATTACATTGCTTGTTGTAAAGTATAAAGTTCCTTATATGCAGTACTTTCAGCCATTAATCTTTCATGTGTACCCTCCGCAACAACATGGCCTTTGTCTAAAACGTATATAATATCTGCATTTTTAATAGTTGACATTCTATGAGCAATGATAATTGTAGTCTTGCCTTTTCTTAATTTATCAATATTCTTTTGAACACGAAATTCAGTTTCAGTATCTAATGCCGATGTTGCTTCATCTAAAATAAGCACTTCTGTATTTTTTAGAATGGCTCTTGCTAATGCAAGCCTCTGCTTTTGTCCTCCCGATAAGGTAGTTCCACGTTCACCAACTTGTGTTTCGTATCCATTTGGAAATTCCATAATAAAATCATGGCACAACAGTTCTTTACATACGTGCTCAATATCTAATTGATTATATTCTTTATCAAATACCAGATTTTCTTTAATGGTGGAAGGTATAAAATGAGGCTGCTGAAAAACCACTGAAATTTTATTTGAATATTGCTTTCCATAGCAATCTATTGGGACATCATTAATGGTAATCTCCCCCTTATCCGGTGAATACAATCGAAGCAGCAATTGGCCAATGGTTGATTTACCGCTGCCACTTGCACCAATAATAGCGATTTTCTTACCAATTGGAAAATCCAATGATAGATTATTAAGAACTGCATCAGTATCAGATGAATAACTAAATGTTACATCTTTAAATTGTATTGATTCAATATCTCCACTAAAATCAACTGAACCAAACTCCACACTAGCCTTTCCCATTATAGACTGAATAGCTCCAACAGAAGCCTCTAGTCGTTTACCTGTTAAAGCTTGTTGAAATAATTGTCCAAGCTCCGTTACTAATTGGTCCACAAAAGTAAAACTTACAACAAATTCACCTAGGGAAATCTTATTTGAAATCACGCCCATACCGCCAAATAAAATTGCAACAAGCTTAGTTCCGTAAAGAAAGGGCTCACTTATAAACAATATTTTGTTATTATATAAACCTTGCTTTATAATAGCCTTAAAATAATCTGAGAATTTTTTTTCATAATGCTTAAGCTGCCACTCTTGACGATTATATGCTACAATTTCTCTAATTGCTGAAATACTTTCTTCAATGGTAATAGAAGCACTAGCTTTTTCCTCTCTTACCTGCTGTGAAAGCAGTTTTGTTTTCTCACCAAATTTATGAAGTAAACCATAATAAATAATTGCCACTGTTATTACCACAAGCAGCATTGTAAAATTAATACTTGCTACTGAAAATGATAAGAATACAATGGTAAGAATATTTTTCACCGATTCTGAAAGTATTTGATTAACAGATAAATCACTGGCATCTGCTATATTATTTCTGATATTATTTAATAGGCTGCCTACATGTTCTTTATTAAAAATTGCAGTTGGTATATCATAGATTTTTTTCAAGAAATCCTTCGTCAGAGACATTTGAAGCTGATAACCAATATGAAAAAAAGTGACCTTTCTAACAGTAAACCACAACTTAGGACCAAAGAAGAAAATAGCATAAAGTGCTAGTATTTTAGGAAATTCCTGATACTGCTTTTCGCTGAAAACTTTATCAATGAGGTCACGCTGCAATAGAGTTGCTATAATGGGTGTCAAACTTTCTAAAAAGACTGCAAAATACCCCAATAAAAACCAACGTTTCTTGTTTATATATTTAAATAAGAATAACATACTAGACTTCATTTATAGCACCTCTCATTACTAGTGTATAAAACAGGCCTTTCTTATCAATTAATTCTT
>JAUZPI010000094.1 GCA_030706015.1 Bacillota bacterium | reverse complement strand
TGCAGAATATGGTGACTATATAACAGGACCTAAGATAGTTACTGAAGAAACTAAGAAAGCTATGAAGGGAGTACTTACAGACATCCAAAATGGTACTTTCGCAAGAAACTGGTTACTTGAAAATGAAGTAAACAGACCATACTTCAACGCTACTAAGAGAATAGAATCAGAACATCAAATTGAAGAAGTTGGTGCAGAACTTAGAAAAATGATGTCATGGATGAAAAAATAAATAATTAGTTAATTTATATGTCTTAATCTAATTGATTAAGACATATAAATTATAACACCCTTTTTTATGTGAAATATTCAGTAAGGTTATAAAGGCTGGTGCAACTGTGCTTAATATTCCTAATGCAGTGGGCTATGCACTACCTACTGATTATTATAAGTTTATTGAATATATTATGAAAAATACTGAAGGTTATAGAAAAGGCAGACGAAGCCTAAAGGGGTGAAATGGTGAAACAAAAAGTATATATTTTTGATAGTACCCTGAGAGATGGTTCTCAAGCAGTAGGAATTTCCTTTAGTGTGGCAGATAAAATAAAAATTGTAAAAAAACTTGATGAAATTGGTGTTAGTTATATTGAGGCAGGAAATCCAGGTTCAAATCCAAAGGATAAGGAATTTTTTGACCAAATCAAAGGTTATAAGTTCATAAACGCAAAACTATGTGCTTTTGGAAGCACCAGAAGACCTAATATAAAACCAGAAGAAGACAGCAGTATTAAGGCTCTAATAGAATCCGGTGCTGAATCTATGGCTATATTTGGCAAGAGTTGGGACTTCCACGTGACAGACATAATTAAGACCACTTTAGAAGAGAATTTAGCAATGATAAAGGAAAGTATTCAGTACCTAAAATCACATGGAAAAGAAGTGGTTTTTGATGCAGAACATTTCTTTGATGGATTTAAAAATAACAAACAGTATGCTGTAGACACAATTACAGCCGCTAAAGAAGCAGGTGCTGATTGGATTGCTCTTTGTGATACAAATGGTGGTACTCTTCCGATGGAAATCCATGAAATAGTAAGCTATCTAGTTGATGAACTCAAATTTAACAATTTAGGTATACATTGTCATAATGATTCGGGAACAGCAGTGGCAAATTCACTAGTTGCAGTACAATGCGGAGCAAGACAAGTCCAAGGTACTTTTAATGGTCTTGGAGAGCGTTGTGGAAATGCAAATTTAAGCACTATTATAGCTGATTTAAATATTAAGATGGGCTTTGAAGCTATTCCTGATGAGAACTTAGAAAATTTATCATCTGCTTACAGATATATCGATGAGATAAGTAATGTAACTCCAAATGAGAGAGAACCTTATGTGGGAAACTTTGCGTTTGCACATAAAGGTGGTATGCATATAGATGCGGTTCATAAAAATCCAAGTTCTTTTGAACATATATCACCGGAGATGGTTGGAAATGAAAGAACCGTTGTTATGTCAGAGGTTTCAGGAAGAAGTACTATAATGTCCGTAGTTAATAAAGTTAATCCAGACATTAAAAAGAATTCCGATGAAACTAAGCAAATTGTTGAAAAACTTAAGGAACTAGAACATGAAGGTTATCAATTCGAGGGAGCTGAAAGTAGTTTTGAACTGCTTGTAAGGAAAGAATTGGGTCTTTTCAAACCTTCATTTGAACTTATAGAATATAAGGTTATAACAGATAAGCCAAGTAATACAGAGTACAGTGCATCAGCGGTAGTTAAAATAATGGTTAACGGAGTTATGGAGGTTACTGCTGCAGATGGCAAGGGACCAGTAAATGCTCTTGACAGAGCTCTTAGAAAAGCACTAAGTGTATTTTATGACTGCATAGCCAGTATGTATTTATCTGATTATAAGGTTAGAGTTATTAGTGGCGATAAAGCCACCAGTGCAAAAGTAAGAGTTATTATTGAATCTACTGATGGAGAAGAGACATGGAACACAGTGGGAGTTTCTTACGATATTATTGAAGCCAGCTGGAAGGCGCTTGTGGATTCAGTAGAGTATAGAATAACTCAAGAAAATTGTAAATAATGAAAGAAATCTATCTTTAAATATATATGTATGAATTAATGCAGTTGTTGCAAGTTATAATGTTAAACATAATGAAGAATGATAAACTTGTAAATAAGATTAAAAAACAAGTTATAATATTTGATAGCTAAATTAATATGGTAGTCATTTATTAAAACTTAATAATAAATAGAAATTGGGGGCATAAAGATGAAAGAATTTAAAATAGCGGTTATACCTGGAGACGGTATAGGTGTTGATATAACTGAACAAGCGTTAAAGGTTATGGAGAAAGTAGCTGCAAAATATGACACAAAATTAAACTTTACAGAACTAAAAGCTGGTGGATGTGCAATAGATGCATTTGGAACTCCTCTTCCAACTGAAACATTAGAAGAATGTAAAAAATCAGATGCTGTTCTTTTAGGAGCAGTTGGTGGTCCAAAGTGGGATACATTACCCGGAGATCAAAGACCAGAAAAAGCTCTTTTAGGTTTAAGAGGAGGACTTGGACTTTATGCTAACTTAAGACCAGCTAAAGTTTATGATGTTTTAAAATCAGCTTCACCTCTTAAAGATTCAATAATAGAAAAAGGTGTTGACCTTTTAGTTGTAAGAGAACTTGTAGGCGGAATCTACTTCGGTGAAAGAGGAAGAAGAACTGTTGATGGATTAAACGCTGCTTATGATACTGAACAATACAATGTAGAAGAGATAAAGAGAATAGCTCACGTAGCATTTAAATCTGCTATGAAGAGAAACAAAAAGGTTACTTCAGTAGATAAGGCAAACATTCTTGAGGCTTCTAGACTTTGGAGAGAAACAGTTATAGAAGTTTCTAAAGAATACCCAGAAGTTGAATTAAATCATTTATATGTTGATAATACAGCAATGCAATTAGTTAAGGATCCATCACAATTTGATGTAATTCTTACTAACAACATATTCGGGGATATATTATCAGATGAAGCTTCAATGATAACAGGTTCAATAGGTATGCTAGCTTCATCAAGCTTAAGAGAAGACAGTTTTGGTATGTATGAGCCAATACATGGTTCAGCTCCAGACATAGCTGGAATGGACTTAGCTAACCCATTAGCTCAAATTTTATCAGCAGCAATGCTTTTTGAATATTCTCTTGGTATGGCTGAAGCAGCAAGGGATATCGAAGCTGCTATTGAAAGAGTTCTTAATAATGGTTATAGAACTGGGGATATATACACTGAAGGAATGAAAAAAGTTGGAACTAAAGAAATGGGTGCATTAGTTCTTGCCGAAATATAGGATTTAAAATTAAATGCTTGCAAAGTAATTTGCAAGCATAATTTTCCATAAGAATAAATTCGGAATTTGAATACTTAAGAATAAAATTTAAGGAGGCAATAATTATGAGATCAGATGCGGCTAAAAAAGGAGTTGAAAGAGCTCCACACCGTTCACTTTTTAAAGCTCTTGGATTTATAGATGAAGAAATGAACAAACCTTTAATAGGTATAGCAAGTTCTTACAGCGAAATAGTACCAGGTCATACTCATTTAGATAAGGTTGTTCAAGCTGTTAAAGATGGTATAAGAATGGCTGGAGGAGTTCCTGTAGTATTTGGAACTATAGGAGTATGCGACGGAATAGCTATGAACCATAAAGGTATGAGCTATTCGCTTCCATCAAGACAAATAATTGCTGACAGCGTTGAATTAATGGCAAATGCACATGCCTTTGATGGACTTGTACTTGTTCCTAATTGTGATAAGGTTGTACCTGGAATGCTTATGGCTGCTGCTAGAGTAAATATTCCATCAATTGTTATAAGTGGTGGAGCAATGCTTGCTGGAAAAACAAATGGTAAAACAACTGACTTAAACAGCGTGTTTGAAGGAGTAGGAGCAGTTACAGCAGGTAATATGACTGAAGAAGAATTGTATGAGTTGGAAAATTCTGCCTGCCCTACCTGTGGTTCTTGTTCAGGAATGTTTACTGCAAATTCAATGAATTGCTTATCTGAAGTTTTAGGCATGGCGCTTCCTGGAAATGGAACCATACCAGCAGTATACACTGAAAGAATAAGACTCGCTAAGAAAGCTGGTATGCAAATATTAGAGCTCATTAAGAACGATATAAAACCTTCTGATATATTAACTGAAAAAGCCTTTGCTAATGCAGTAACTGCAGATATGGCATTAGGCTGTTCAACAAATTCACTTCTACATTTACCAGCTATAGCTTTTGAAGCAGGTGTAGAATTAAATCTAGACATGGTTAATCATATAAGTAAAAAGACACCTCACCTATGTAAATTGGCTCCAGCGGGAAATCATCATATTGAGGATTTATATTTTGCAGGTGGTATTTCAGCGGTACTTAACCAATTAGCATGTAAGGGGTTATTAAATAATGATTGTTTAACTGTTACAGGAAAATCTCTTTATGAAAATGTTAAGGATGCAAAAGTAAAGAACCCAGAAGTTATTAGAGATACAACTAATCCTTATAGCCAAACTGGAGGACTTGCTGTTTTAAGAGGAAGTTTAGCACCAGATGGAGCAGTTGTTAAAAAGGCGGCCGTAGCACCAGAAATGATGAAGCATACAGGACCAGCAAGAGTATTTGATAGTGAAGAAGAAGTTTCAGCTGCAATCCTTGGAAACAAAATTACTCATGGTGATGTAGTGGTAATCAGATATGAAGGACCGAAGGGTGGACCAGGAATGAAAGAAATGCTTGCTCCAACATCTTTAATTGCAGGTATGGGACTTGATAAAACAGTTGCTCTCATAACAGATGGAAGATTTTCAGGAGCAACAAGAGGTGCTTCTATAGGACACGTTTCACCTGAAGCAGCAGAGGGAGGTCCTATAGCATTAGTTAGAGAAGGTGACCTCATTGAAATAGATATAGAAAATAATAAGCTTAATCTTTTGGTAGATCCTGAAGAGTTAGCAAAGAGAAAACCAGAAGGGAAAATGAAAGAAGTAAAAGGTTATTTAAAAGCTTATAGAGATGGTGTATCTTCAGCAGACAAGGGAGCAGTGTTTAAGAATACTAAATAAACTCCTTGAAGATACGGGGTAGGGGCTTAATAGTGTATGCTATTTTGCAAATTTTCATAGAGGAGTGAATCAAATGCAATATACGGGGGCTAGAATAATTCTGGAATGCCTAAAGGAACAAGGTGTTGATACTGTTTTTGGATATCCGGGAGGGGCAGTTTTAAATATATATAATGAAATATACTCTTTTGAAGGAATAAAGCATATCCTAACAGCTCATGAGCAGGGTGCTGCTCATGCAGCAGATGGTTATGCTAGAGCTACTGGAAAGGTTGGAGTATGTTTGGCTACATCAGGACCGGGGGCTACTAACCTAGTAACTGGAATAGCTAATGCTTATATGGATTCAATACCTATGGTAGCAATTACAGGGCAGGTACCTACATCACTTTTAGGAAAGGATTCTTTTCAGGAAGTTGATATTATAGGTATAACGATGCCAATAACAAAGCATAATTTTATCGTTAAAAATGTAGAAGATCTAGCTCCTACAATAAGAAGAGCCTTTAAAATCGCTAGATCAGGAAGACCGGGACCAGTATTAATAGATATGCCTAAGGATGTTACAGCTGCAGTTTATGAGTATACGCCTTTAGCTGATATTGATAAGGAACAATCTAAAGATATGTGCAGTGATCAATTAGCTGAAGCTATAGAATTAATAAACAACAGCAAAAAACCTGTCGTGGTAGTGGGTGGAGGCTGCAATATTTCTGCATCACAAGAAGAACTTTTAGCCTTAGCAGAAAAGTTAAAGTGTCCAGTTTGTTCTACTATGATGGGACTTGGGGCATTTAATGGTAATCATCCAATGTATACTGGTATGCTTGGAATGCATGGTACAATTGCTTCCAACAGATGTTTAGTAAAAAGTGATCTAATTATAGCAATAGGTGCAAGATTCAGTGATAGAGTAATAAGTAATCCAAAAACTTTTGCAGCAAATAAAAGAGTACTTCACATTGATATAGATGAAGCTGAGGTTTCCAAAAATATCAAAGCAGATTCTTGGATAATTGGAGATGTTGCTGACGTTTTAGCGGAATTGACAAAAGCCGTAGAAACCAAAGAAGAGAGAGAATGGATAGATTATGCCTTAGATTTAATTAAACAAACTAAGGAAAGAGCTGAAAGAGTATTAAAGATAAATCCTAAAACCTCTGTAAATCCGATTTATGTAGTAAACAAGATACAGGAACTGACTAAGGGTGAGGCTGTGTTAACTACAGAGGTAGGTCAAAATCAAATTTGGGCTACACAAGGATATACCTATACTAAGCCAAGAACTCTAATAACCTCTGGTGGTCTAGGAACTATGGGATATGGTTTTGGAGCAGCTATAGGTGCTAGTGTTGGATTAAATAAACCTGTATTTGATATAGCAGGGGATGGAAGCTTCAGAATGAACATTAATGAATTAGCTACTGCAGTTAGATTCAATATACCAGTTAAAATTATATTACTTAATAACAGCGTATTAGGTATGGTTAGACAGTGGCAAAATTTATTCTATGATCACAGATTCTCTAGTACTACATTAGAAAGAGAAACAGACTTTGTAAAGATTGCTGAAGGATATGGTGCATTAGGAATAAAAGTAAACACTAATGATGAAGTTGAAGAGGCACTTAAGAAGGCCATGGAATATAATGGACCTGTTGTGGTAGACTTCACTGTACATCAAGACTTCATGGCATCACCAATGGTGGCACCAGGAGCAGATATCAGTGAAATAATGACACTAGATCAGGAATAGGAATATATAAACACTACTTACATGCCAAACGTAAGTAGTGTTTATTAGCTTTTGGCTTAATATAAGTTTGACATGTTATGGCAAGTATTATATTATTTTATTGTAAACTTACATGGTTAACGTGGGTTTACAATAAAATAATCTGGAGGTGTTCTTTAAAGTGAAAACAAAAGACATGGTTTTAGTAGCAATTTTTGCGGCATTGACTGCCGTAGTTTCTATGCTATCCATAAGGCTAATACCAATCATGAAGAAAGCAGGATTTTACGCTGGTAAGAAAAAGTTAGAAGGTACGGTTGGAGGGCTATAAATGAGTAGGGGTATATATATAATTGGAACAGACACTGACGTAGGAAAAACTTTTATCACTGCCGTTCTAGTAAGTTTGATGAGAAAAAGTGGCTATGATACAGCATATTTTAAAGCAGTCCTTAGTGGAGCTGAAAAAAAAGGCAATAAGCTAGTTCCTGGCGATACAGAATTTGTATGTAAAGCAAGCGGACTCAATGAAAAATATGAGAATTTAACTCCATATATTTTTGAAACAGCTGTCTCACCTCATTTAGCCTCAAAAATTGAAGGTATTCCAATTGATATAAACAATATTAAGAGAAAATTTAATTTTTTAAAACAAAAATATGATTACATAATTGCTGAGGGCAGCGGTGGCATAATATGTCCAATAATAGAGACAAATGAAGGTGCGTACACTCTTGCTAATTTAATAAAAGAACTTGGAATGGGCGTATTACTTGTTGCAAGTGCCGAAGTAGGTACAATTAATCATACTGTTTTGACAGTGGAATATGCGAAAAACATGGGTATTGAGGTTAGGGGAATAATAATAAATGGCTATAAGAATAGCATAAGTCATATAGATAATGCAGAAATGATAAAAAAACTCACCGGAATACCTATATTAGGGTTAATGCCTTGGATTGATGAAGATCATATTAAGGATATTTCTGTTAGCATAAGAGGAATTTCAGATGAAACCTTTGAAATTAACTCATTAATTAATGTTATGGGTGAAATATAAGGATAATAAATATAAAAGTGCTGTGGAGTAAAACAATTCCATTAGTTTAAGGCTGTTTTTTATTCACATAATGTTTACTAATGAAAAGTTGACATAGGATATAAAAAATTTGTAAAATATAATCAATAGTATTATAAAAAATCAAGGGGATATAAGATTATGAATAAAAAAAATAAATTAATAATCTTTTTTTTAATATTTATGATTATATTTGCTTTAGTTCAAAAGTTTAATTCCCAAAGTATAGCCAGCACAAGAGTACAAGAAAAAAAATTAACATCAATGAAAACGTCTAAACAAGTATCTAAAAATCAGGATATTAACGAGAATTCAGTGAAAATCGAAAATTATACTAGTTCAATTGAAAAGGCTAATAAGCTAAAAGAACAGCAGGATGATGAGAAAAGACAACAGCTAGAGAGGGAAATTAAGACTTATCTTGGCGATAATGTAGATAAGATAGGCTTATCATATTTTGATATAAATTCCGGTAAACAGATTACTATAAATGGGGACAAGACTTTTCTTGCAGGGAGTACCTTAAAAGTTCAAATGAATATGGTGTTATTTGACATGATTAAAAGTGGACAGGTTTCTGACAGTGAGGCTTTAAATTACACAGATGATTGCTATGAAGAAGGAACTGGAATATTGCAAGGTCAAGATTTGACGAAACCCTTACCAATTATGCAATTAAGTGATTATTCTATTTTGCATTCAGATAATATAGCTACTAATATGATTATAAAAAGAATTGGTTTTTATGCTATGAGAGATAAGATTGATGAAAAACTGGGACATGCTACTGATCATTCAGATAATTATATTACAGCAAATGATGAAACTACATTGCTGAAATTGCTTTACCAAAACTCTAGTAATAATCCATATTATAATCGTCTCATAGATAATATGAAAAAGACTGATTTTCATGATAGAATAGATTTATATCTGCCACAGGAAATAGTTGCACATAAGATAGGGGATTATGATAGTTATGTGAATGATGCAGGGATTATATATACAAAAAGTCCATACATTTTATCTATATATACAAATGGTATCACTGATGCTAATGAAACGATAGCGCATATTTCAAGTATGATATATGCTTACCAATCTAAATTGTAATTTATAACTTTAAAATGCACATCAAGCAGATTATTGCATGATGTGCATTTTTGTTTATATAATGCTCTATACTTATATTAACCCATAAAATCCATGGAGAGAAACTTCACCAGATATTAGATTTTCAATACGGCCATCATGATATCGAACAACTAATTCGCCCCTATCATTTAAATCTATAGCTTTAGCTATAAAAGTTTCATCTTTTCTAGTTATATTAATTTCTTTACCTATAAGTATAGAATTCTCTTTGCAAAATCTTAAACAATTTTTAGCATCTAAGTTAGTAATAAAATCGCTATAAAATTCTTCAAAATAATTAAGTATTTTAGCGACTAATATTTTTCTGGATATTTCATGGCCTTTTTCAATTTTAACTGAAGTTGCTACATTGTATACATCACTTGGGAAGTCTTCTAAATCTTGATTTACGTTGATTCCAATCCCAATAATAACATGGTTCATTTGATTAAGTTCACCACTCATTTCAGTTAGAATACCGCAAACTTTTTTTCTATTTAAAATTAAATCATTAGGCCATTTTACACATACATCTATATCAAGATCCTTCATTGCCTTGCCAACCGCGGCAGCACCAACTTGAGTTATTAGGGAAATATTATAGGGGTCTATCTGAGGTCTTAAAATGATTGACATCCAAGCACCCTTATATTTTGGTGAAACCCAGCTTCTACCAAGGCGTCCTCTTCCAAGTGTTTGTTCTTCCGCAAAGACTACTGTTCCTTCACCTTCTCCATGGTTTGCTAGTTCTTTCGCCTTGTTATTAGTGGAATCTATTGAATCAAAATGTATGATATTCTTTCCAATATAGTTTGTATTTAATAAACTGGATAATTCTTCACTAGTAAGTAAGTCTGGAGATGAAATTAACTTATATCCTTTTTTTGAAACTGATTCAATTACATATCCATCTTCCTTAAGTTGATTGATGTATTTCCAAATAGCAGCTCTACTTACACCAAGTTTATCGCTGATATTTTGGCCAGATACAAAATTATCCGTGTCATTTTTAAGCATAAGTAATATATCTTCTTTCAACTAAAACACCCCTATAATTCTATTTTGCATCACTTAGTTTTAAGATTATTTCCTAAAAAGGTTCTTATTAATTATAGCATTAAAGAATAAATTAACAAATAAGCGTTTGCAATTATATTCTTTCCTTTAGCACCATAATGTCACAGAATATTTATTTTTGCATATTGAGAAAATAATTGTTGAATAAACATTAGGAAGGATGAGGAGAAAATGAGCAGACGCCATGGAGCTTTAGTACCCAAAGCACAGCATGCTGTAGATAAACTTAAAGAAGAGGTGGCAAACGAAATCGGGGTAGATATTCCCCATTCTGATGATGGAAGGTGGGGATATGTCCCAGCACAAAGATGTGGAGATGTAGGAGGAAGTATGGTTAAAAAAATGATTGAAAGTGTTGAGAAATCAATGGTAAAAAATAAGAATTAAACTGAAGGGAGATTATTTATATGGCTAAAGAAGATTATAGAATAAGTGAACTTGAAAGAATAGCTTCCACAAAAACTGAAATAGCAGATGAGCTTGGAATCGAAATACCTAAAGACAGATATTGGGGGAACATGTCATCAAAACTATGTGGAACAGTTGGAGGTGCCATGGGAGGAGAAAAGGTTAGAGAGGCAGTTGAAAGCTTTGAAAGAAATTTGCTGAAAAAGAAATAATGCCAGTAGTGCATATACAGGGATAATCAAATTAAATTGAATTGAATATCCCTTTTTATATAAATGAATATATTGTTATCCCAAAAACAGCTGCTTTATGTTAAAATACATTAAGGATGTATTTTAATATAAAGTATTGATTTCATATATACGGATTTATCTTGTTTAAGGGGGAGATAGCAAATGATGAATGAGTATTTAAAAGATAATATACTAATAACTGATGGAGCAATGGGAACTTATTACTCTGAATTAACAGGAGATAATATATCCTTTTGTGAATTTGCAAATATAGACAAGCCGGAAATAATAAAAAAGATTCACTTAGATTATATAGAGGCTGGTGCAAAGTTAATAAGAACTAATACTTTTTCTGCAAATAGCATAACTTTAAATATATCTCGAGAAAAAGTTAAGGAGATAATAGGGGCTGGATACTCTATAGCAAAACTGGCTGCAGAAGGAAAAGATGTTTTTGTAGCTGCAAGTATTGGTCCTATTCACGAAGCTAAAGTGGAAAAGGATAATATAAATGTTTTAGATGAATATAAATTTATTGCAGATACATTCTTAAATTTAGGTGAAAATATATTTATATTTGAAACCTTTAGTAGCGTGGAATATCTAAAAGATATAACTCAGTATATTAAGAGAAAAAATAAAGATGCTTTCATATTAACACAATTTGCAATAACGCCTTCTGGGTATACAAGAAAAGGTGTTAGTATAAGTGGAATTGTAGAAGAAACTAGAACATTAAAAAGTATAGATGCATTTGGATTTAACTGCGGTTCAGGTCCTACCCATTTATATAAAGCGGTAAAAAAATTGAATTTGTCAGATAGTATAGTGTCTGTATTACCAAATGCAGGTTATCCTGAACTGATAAATGAAAGAACTATTTATACTAATAATCCTACATACTTTGCAGATATAATGTTAGAAATTAAGAATCAAGGTGTAAAAATATTAGGCGGCTGCTGTGGTACAACACCCGCGCATATAAAGAGACTAGCTAATCTAATATCCGTTAATGGTAATAAGTTTAGTGCTAGAATCCAAACAGAAACTAGAGAAATAGAAACTGTAAATAAGGGAAGTAATGATTTTGCAGGTAAATTAATTAATAATGAATTTGTTGTAGCTGTTGAACTGGATCCTCCCTTCGATACATCCATAGAAAAAATTATGGAAGGAGCTAGGATGTGTAAAGAAAATGGAGTGGATTTAGTAACTGTTGCGGATTCTCCAAGGGCAATAGTAAGGGTAGACTCTATTACCATTGCGGCAAAGATTAAAAGAGAAATAGGTATAGATGCTATGCCGCATGTTTGCTGCAGAGATAAAAATCAAAATGCCTTAAGATCAGGGTTGTTAGCGGCTCATGTTGAGGGTATTAGGAATGTTTTGGCTGTTACAGGAGACCCTGTGGCAGAATCCGACAGAATGGGAACAAAAAGCGTTTTTAATTTAAATTCCTTTAAACTAATAGAACTTGTATCTGAAATGAATAAAGAGGTATTTAATTTAGACAAAATAAGTGTGGGTGGAGCTTTAAATTTAAATGTTTTAAATAAGGATTTTGAAGTATCTAGAATGCTTAAGAAAACTGAAAAAGGCGCAGAATTTTTCTTAACTCAGCCAATTTATGATGAAGAAGTGATTGAATATTTGATAAAATTGAAAAAGGAACATAATGTAAAGATACTTGCAGGAATCATGCCTATTGTTACTTATAAAAATGCTCTGTTTTTAAATAATGAAGTTCCTGGAATACATATACCGGAAAAATACATTAATAGATTTAATAAGGATATGACAAAAGAGGAAGCGGAAGAAACGGGTATAGACATAGCAGTAGATATAGCAAATAAAATTAAAAATTATGTGGATGGCTTATATTTTATTACACCTTTCAATAGAGTTAGCATGGTTATGAAGATAATGAATAAAGTTATGTAATTAATTTGGGGTTGGAGATTGTTAGAATGATATTTAGCTTTCTTCTCTGCTATTAGAGATAGTAGGGTGCATAGTAAGCTAGTTATTGAGGAACAAACCAACCTCAAATTTCTTTAATTGTAATGCAAGGAATTAGATTGGCTTTGAAAAAATAAGGAGGGATTAGCAGTGGAATTTAGTTTAGTGAAGATTGAAACATATATACCAAAGGAATATATAGAGAAACTTAGGCTAGAATTAAATAACATAGGTGCACTAACAGTAGATGGATGTTATGATTACTGCATGGCCATATCAAAGGTTATAGGATTTTGGAGACCCATGGAAGAAGCTCACCCTTTTATTGGGGAAGTGGGTGATATATGCAGTGCAGAAGAAATAAAGGTTGAATTTTGTTGTAAAATGGAACTGTATAAAAATGTCATTTACATTATTAAAAAGAATCATCCCTATGAAAAGCCAGTAATTAACGTATTACCGATGATTAGCCAATAAGATACTTGGAGATTATTTTTAATTTTAATTAAAACATTGCATAAATATTAAGGTAAAACATAAAAAAATAACGAAAAATAGAGAAAAATAGAGAAAGTTGTGGTATATTGTGGCTTTTGTCTCATAAAAACGCCCTAATTGCATTTTACATATCATGCTAAGAAGAATATAATGTAATTGTAAACAAGTTAAGAACAAAAATAATTAAGGTATTGATGTACAAGGTTACACGTCAATGGATAATGTCAAAAGTAACAAAAATATTTGAATAGAAGTACTAAAGCATTTTGTTTTTATTGCCTATGCAAACGTTTAAACAACTTGCATTTGGCATTAAATTTGTAAGTATAAATTAGGTCATCTCAAATTATTTAAGTTTCTTAAAATAGTTCACATGAATTGACTGTTTAATAAGCATTGTATGTGTGGACAACTTTGGAGAAGATGAAAAGGTTTACTCGTTTTTAATTATCCTATATATAAATCTTATTTTAAGGAGGTGATTCTAACTTTTTAGTAAGAATCAGGACGAGACAGTACAATTCAAACGTTGGCATTATTATTTTGCAACCAATGCAAACGATTACAAAAATAAAAGGAGTGATTATAATGGTAAGAAAAAAATTAGTATCAAGATTAATGGCATTAGGTTTATTTGTAACGCTAGTAGGATCACCATTGCCACAATTTAACTTCACATCAACTCAATCTTCAGGAGTTGTACATGCTGCCCCAGCATTACCAGCAAACACAAAGGATGGTACAATACTTCATGCTTTTGACTGGTCCTTTAATGCTATAAAGAACGAATTACCAAATATTGCAGCAGCAGGATTTAACACTGTACAAGTTTCACCTGCTCAAGGAACTAAGGATCCAACTACAGATCCAACAAAGTGGTGGATGTTATATCAACCAACTAACCAATCAGTAGGTAATGCACAACTTGGAAGCGAATCAGATTTTAAAGCATTATGTAGTGCAGCACACAGCTATGGAATAAAAGTTATTGTTGACGTTGTTATGAATCACGTAGCTAACAATGGAAATGCAGATCAATGGGATCCTGCAGTTGATCCAAAATTCCAGAATTCAAGTCTTTATCACAATCAAGGACAATGTTCAAATTGGAGCAGTAGACCAGATATAACACAAAAGGGTATCGGTATGCCGGATTTAAATACCCAAAACTCTACAGTTCAAAGCTATGCATTATCATACTTAAATCAACTTGTAGCTGATGGTGCAGACGGCTTCAGATATGATGCTGCTAAACACATTGAAACAAACATTGGTCAAGATGCTAATCAATATTGGGCTGGCAGCTATTGGACAAATACATTAGGCAGTTTAAGCAATAGATCAAACTTATACGCTTATGGTGAAGTGTTACAAGATGGAACAGTAGATAACATCTCAGCATATGAATCCTTTATGAATGGTGTTACTGCAAGTAACCTAGGCGGCATGGTAAGAGGTGCACTTAGCTCAGGTAACTTAAGCTCATTAGGAAATTCTTTAGGCGGAGTTGATTCAGGTAAAGCAGTAGCTTTTGTTGAAACTCATGACACTTATGAAGATGGATCAAGTAAAGGACTTTCAGACTATCAAAGAAAAATGGGATGGGCAATGATAACTGCTCGTGCAGGTATAACTCCATTATTCTTAGTTAGACCAACAGGCTCTATAGGTAGT
>JAUZPI010000093.1 GCA_030706015.1 Bacillota bacterium | reverse complement strand
GCCAGAGGTTTCTGTGAGCTCTGGAGCGGATAAAATACTTAAGTTTCAAAAGCTCTGCAATACCCTAGGAATAAGAGATTTTGAAGGGAAGGCTTTAGCAGAAGATAATAAGCTTGGGCCAAGAACAAGAAGCTGCATCGATAAAATGCCGGTTCTAAAAGAAGGTTCCAATGGAGAGGCTGTAAGATTTGTTCAGGAAATTGTAAAGGCTGAACCTGTGGATGGAAGCTTTGGGCCAATAACTAAAAAATGTGTTATGGAATATCAAAGGGCTAAAAATATTGAGGTAGATGGTATAGTGGGACCTCAGACCTGGACAACAATGATAACTATATAAAAAATCACTCCTATAACAATTTGCTGTTATAGGAGTGATTTTTCTTTATGCAGATTTACGCTCATCATTACCACCAAGCTTTACTGAAAGTATGGTTGAAAGCTGGTTTATTGAAGCAGCCAGACTGTCCATTTTGCTCTCAATTCTTATTAAGAGATATGCAGCAACTGCTATCGGGAAACCCACATTTGCAACAGCTTTTAAAAAGTCTTCCATGGTATTTTTCCTCCTTCCTGATGTTTATAGTAATAAATATGCATGAGGGAGGAGGTTTTTAGAAGTTATGATTATTTAGCCTTTAAGGGATTATATAAGAATTATGCACAATAGTTACACTACAAATTGGAATTTGTCTATCTAACTTTCTTTAATAGGACATCTTTTTTTGCATTACAAAACTTTCGCTTCGTTTTGTAATGCTTTTGTTTAGATTTTCTAGGTATAGCACTAAGTTCTCTTTGTCTTTGGAATCCCAATTTTTTATCTTTTTTTCTTTACCTGGCTTTAATTCTTTCCAATCTTTATTAAAAAAATCTTGGGCTGTAGTTTGAGAAAACTGATATATCTTATTATCGATTATTCTTTTAGGCAAATATTTATCTTTCTTTTTTAGTACAAAAACCTCGAGCTTGTTTTTTTTTACAAAATATGACCATCTTTCGAATTTCATCAACCATTTTTTGCAATTTATAACACTCATAACTTTCGTTCCATTTCCTGTTCCTGAAAAAAGCCCAATCAACCATTTATCCTTCTTAATATCTACTACATCAAGATTAATACTCGCTAATTCAGGATTGTCAGCATACCACCCAAAGATTGCTATCATTGTTATATCCCAACAATCCCGATTTGCATAATAACCACTTCGTTCAGAATTGAAATATAACGGTACTGGAAGAAAATTTCCTGCTGTATGACAATTAGTAACAAAATCATTTAGTTGCTTATTCAATCCATTAATACTATCCCATTTCAAATTATCTATAATTAGTATTAGCTCTTTTATGTTTTTGCTCAGTGAACCTTTAATCTTCTCATTCTCAATTACTTCAGTTTGATAATTATCAGCTAATTGAATTGCATCTCTAACAAAGTTCCAAGCACTGGTCATTGTATCACCACGATATACTTCTGTTCCTTCAGCTTTTATTTCATACTTGTAATGTTCTTTAGCTTGTACACTTTTCTGTCCATTGAATATCCAAGGGTACTTTTTTAGATATTGATCCACAGCTTGTTCTGACACATCACAATCTATCTTCATTCTAGATGCTCTATACATCAGAAACCTTTTTAAGTTACTGCATTCATCCCATTTGCAATTAAACTCCTGTTCAAGTTTTTCCTTAAATTGCTCCTTTAAATCTATAACCATCTCATTCCTACCTTTACAATATACAACTACCAAAATAATTCCGCGGGCATTTTTCTTCATATAGAACTCTATAACTGCAAATTACTATTTGCATACAATTTATTTTACTCACAGTTATTTATGTTGATAACGCTTCTTAAATAAAATATTTATATAATTTAACTTCTTGTTATTATCCTAATATCTACTTGAATAATAATATTAAGAAGCATATGTAATTTATATTAACTCACACATTGTCTGAAATTTTTAACAATCCCTTAGTTTATTTGTTATATCATCTGTTAATTTAGAATAATGCTCTCTTTGACCATTTTCATCCAAGCTTCTAAAAAACTGCATTCTTGTTTCTATTTTTTCAGCTGAAGCAATGTTACTATACACATTATAAAAATCATTTAAATATTTTGTTTTTATCTTTTTATTACTTATTACCATTGAAGGTATAATATCTTTACCTTTTTCAATTTCATTTATATCTAAAATCTTTGCTGTTTCAGCTAATGCTTTATCTTTAGTTACTAAAATATAATTTTCTTTTATTGTTTCTTTATTTTCTAATATTACTCGACTATTATCATCAATATATCTTAAGAAAGCTAAATCCCAGCTTACATTCCATATCTTATTTATTATTTCCATTTTATTTTGTACTTTTATCAACCCTTGAATACTATTGAATTCTTTATCTGAGTTGAACAAATAAAAAACTGCTATAACTAATTCATAAATAGTAATTCCTTTAACATTTTGATTTAAATAGTCGAGGTACTCTTGAAAAACATTAATTCTATTATCTCTTGTAATATTTTTAATAGCATAAAATAATCCTGCTATAGGAACATATGACCTGAAGAGTAATTCTAATGTATTAATTATAACTTTGGACATTTGTCCGAATTCTTTTTTTTCATTCTCTATATAGTAAGTATTTTGATGATCACTTTCAATATATTTACTTAACTGCTTATCTGATTTTTTAAATATTTCTTTTACAGCATTTGCAATTCTATCAGCTTTTTCTTTGTTAACCCCACCATTTTGATAATCACAGGATAATTCTGTTATAGCATATGAACAATCTATTTTTTTTTTATTTAACTGCAAAATAACATCCTTTATATTATTTTTTTCATCACTTTTGAGATTAGTGGAAAATAACCTGTAAATATCTATAACAACATTAGAATCCAAAATATATACAACTGGTAAGTCATGTTGTAATTTATTAAAATAAGAATTTTTTATAAAATAATATTTTCCTCTTTCTTCAACTTGCATATCAATACTCACCTTCAATTTTATTATCTAAGCTACCTTTATATCGTAAAATCTTTTACTATTTTTCTTTCATTTTAAATCATCTATTAATTTAAAATATTCCACTTTCAGTACATATTATACTATCTTACTAAGTTCTATCAATAATTCTATCACAATTAGAAAACAATTTTAAATAAGATTCTGAAACATAATGTTCTCCTTTAAATTTATTCTCCATTAACATCCCTTCATAAATTTAATTTATTATATGTTTTAAAAAAATCCACATTTGAATCTGCTCGATAAATTACTATTTGTCGATATAATAAACAATTGTAAGTACGTAATTTTTACTGTTGAATATAATTCTATAATCCCGAATTAAGTTCTAACTAAATTATACCATATTTTCGTATTATATATCAAATTATAGGATTATTATAACCTAGCTATTTAGTTAGCTAAAACATTGCGAAGCAAAAGACCCGAAAGGAATACCTAAGAAGGGTGGACATGTTTGCATCCAAAGAAGCTTTTCCTTTGAGATGGGAACTTGTCCACCCTTAGGACCCCAGAAAACTACCCTGGTATCAGCGAGGGAATAAGTAGCAAGACCACAAAGGAATACATATAAGGCTGCTTGTTTCCTGGCTGACCTTTGCAAAAACTGATATGCTGACCTATGAAACTACCCTAGAGAGCATTTCAGTTTTCTGCCCCCAGAGGAATGCAGAAGTAGATAAGGTAGTAGGGGTTGCAACTGCAGTAACAATCAATTTCGCCTAATAGGGCTATTAGGCGAAGTTGGCTGAGAAGTTAGTATAAAGCTGAAATCCCATTTTGGGAATACAGGTATTCCCGAAGTGGCACTCTCCAGCCGGTCGGTAAAATTCGTGCTAGAAATTTATCGAGCGGCGGTGGCAGAGGATACACTTTCAATTAGGAATATAGACCTTCCATTAAAGCCGGTTAACAGATGCACATTATGCGTAGCCTACACCAGCCTTTCGTTAAAGGCTGTGGTGGGTGGCGGGTGGAGCAGGCTTTATCGAAAGGCGGACGAGCAACACTACACTTTCGGGTGGGAGCTGCATTCGTGTTTTTTTTACTGAAGGTGGTTGGGTGGAGTAAAAAAGCTCGAATGCCTCCAGAGGAATACCCGAATATCTTTTAGCGGAAACTTTGTACGTAAGCGGCCTCTGGCAGATGACAGCTCAGGATGCTTTTACCTGAGGTGGCAGCTGTCAGTGGCCATACTAAGGAATAAGTTGGCCATATTTTTGGCCAATTTATCCGCCGAACTACCTCTATCTTTGGGTGAGAGTGCACGCCACCGGGTACCCAAAAGTGGAACGTAAAGGACAAACTTTCTCCGCGCAGCTCTTGGAGGATAAAAGGCTGTCTTTTCAAGACTTTTAGCCTACTAGAGATGCCAGGAAAGAAGTTTGTACTTTTTTGGGTGGTGGGAGCTTTAGATTTTCTTAGGTTTGGTGTAGTTTCCAAACCTTTAGAAAATCAAAGCACGTGCCTAACGTTTTGATAATATGTGTTGCCAGATATACTATAGCTGTAGCAACAGTAATTATATAATGTTAAGTTAAGTACATTAGGTGGGTGAGATTTTATAAATGGAAGAGTTATTCATTTAGAGGAAATTATAAAGGTGATTATTAGTGTGCAGCTATTTGTGTAGGTATATGTTGTAGGAGATAAAAGCTAAAAAGCTAGAGCTATAGGCATTGGCAGAAAAGTATGAGTAGGCAGGAAGCTTCTCAGGCTATTGAAGGACATTTTCTCAGTCTTTCAGTATTAGCCTGTCCAATTGCGCTCCAGAGAGCGACCCAGAAGGAAGGTGGAACTGCATTAGGCCTCTGAAGGTAGCTTAGGGAGAGGATATGATTTAATTTTTGCGATAGGAGGAGACGGTTGGTGAGGCTTACTGCAAGTCCACCTTCCAAGGACCCCAGCGAAGGACTGCAGGGGGCTTGGGGTTGCTCCCCATTATAATTAATAGAGTTGTACAAGCCTTAGTAGGAGTGCATTTTTCCTTCTAAGGCTTGTACAACTCTTCTTATTTGGATACTTAAGAGGAGTGACCCAAGGGAAGACCCTAGAGGAATACCACAGCAGGGGTTCGAGGAACTGCGAATTTAATTAGAGGGCTTAGCCTTTTACCGTCTGCTATGGAATAGTTGGATAGAGAGACTATGTTAAGTATAAGCTTTAGAAAATGTGAGGTTTGGAGCAGAGGGTAAAAGGTTAAGGCTACATTGTCTAAACTTACATTAGCAGCTTTTTTCCTTCTAAAGAAGTTAAATGTAAAAATTGTTAAATTCTTATGTTCTTTCATTCTAAAATTTTTAAGAATTTATCTTCTTTTCTTCTTGTATGCTGGAAGTGCCGTTATCGTTAAATATATAGTTATAATAGTGGGATATAGCCACATCAACTATGGTGTTGAACAGCATATTAACATCTGGATGCTCTGCTTTCAGGGCATTAAGCTTCCTCACTGTTGAGGGTCTCATGGCATAGGATCTCTTTACTGTAAAGTTTTCTCCATTAATAGGTGGAGTAAGGCCTCTAGGTGCAGAGGAATATGGTTGATTCTGCAGGCTAAGGATTTCATTGCTCTTTGATTGAGCTGGTGCAGGGATAGCTGAAGATCTATTATCATCAGGAGCTGCACTCATTCCAAAGCTAAAGGTTGAAAGCACTTTTCCAGTGCTAATGTCACCTTCTATAAATCCTTCATCATCAGTATCACATACATCAAGAAGCTCTACATCAGAGCTGTTTTTATTTTTTCTGTTTGTTGATTGTGCTTTTAGTACCAAGTTATCATCTCCCTTTTTCTTTCTAAATATATAAATATACATTTTAATACACTTTTAAGCTGCATATTTATTACATTATGAGCTCATAGAATATTTTTTTATTGCAGCTGGAGCTTGTAGAATTTATTTTTAAGGAGGAAACACAGATGTTTGTTGATAATACAGTAGTTAAAAAATTTGAAGGTGAAGATAGGTATGATCGCTTTGCCATAGCCTCAACTATGTTTGATGTAAGCTTTAAGGGAGCTACTTGCAGTGTTATTGAGTCGAAGGTACTTAAGAACTGTGAAGGGTGCAATTTGAAGTTTTTATGTAAGAAGATTGATGAAGTTGTTGAAGATTATATTGATAAGACTACGGTTGTGACGAATGGTTTTAAATTTGAAAATTAGAATAGAAGAGTGCGTATATAGAGTTATATATTATATATGCACTCTTTTACATTATAAATTTGAAACTATATTTACAATCTAAAGCTACATTAATAAATATAGATATTGCTTAAACACTTACTAAGTATTGGCACAAATATTACATAGAATATGTACTCTATACATGACATGTTGAGACCGTTGTTCAGCTTACAAGGAGTTAAACGATAAAGTAAGCTGTTTATAACGGTCCATGCAAGGGGTTCCAAAGAAGATAATAGAAGCGAAATCTGATTTGATGAAACCTACTGCTGAGACAGTGGTGAAGATAGTAAATAAATAGGCATTTCACACTTAGTGAAGCGATAGCTGAACTTAGTGTGAAAGCCCATCTTACGGATGGTATCGGAGTAAGATGTTCCTTTTAAAGAGAGACTTTGAAGTTCTTTAAGTAAAAAACTGGGGTGTGTTTTATGTTCCCACACACTATTTGGAAGAAAGACATGGAACTCAACAAATGAAAATCTTAAAAGAAAAGTTTGGGTGTGCAGCAATAGATATAAAGTAAAAGGTGAAAAAGGCTGCCAGATTAAACACATTGATGGTAAGGTTTTGTATCAAAATTTTACAAATACCTTCAATGCCAAGGATTACTTTACGGAGAAGTGGAGGGATGGACTTAGGAGTGACAATGTTTTAGTAATATATAAGTCAAAGCAGTTCATAAAAATTATTGAAAAGATAGAGCCAATAAAAGAATTTGATGTAAATTTGTTTTTATGGATTATGGAAAAGATGACTGTGTTTGAAGGAGAGAAGGTTATTGTAATTCTGCTTGATGGGACTGAAATAGAAGCCGTAATTGAATAGGTTTTGTAAGTATAGTCAGTTGAGGTGAATTGAATTTTACTTTAACTGGCGATTTTTTATTTAAAAAAATATGAATATTTTTATAGGATAGACACATGGTGTCTAACATATTTGATATAATTAACTTGTAAAGATTGGTGGTGGTGCTAAATGAAGCCAAATGAAAATGACAATAAAGCAAATCGAATCCTTACAATATATGACAGATTGCGCAAAGGATACGTTATTAATAAAAAAGAAATTGCTAGTGAGTTTGGTGTTAATGTAAGGACAATACAAAGAGATTTTGATGATATTAGAAATTATCTGGCAGATAACTTTCAAGGTGAGGAAATAATTTATGATTATCAAGCAAAAGGGTATATTATAGATAATCAACAAAATAAAATATTATCTGCTGTTGAAATTTTTGCATTTATAAAAATACTTATAGAAAGTCGGGCATTCTGTAGAGATGAAATGAATGGTCTTATTAACTCAATTTTTTCAGTTGTATCTAAGTCTGAGCAAAATGTAATAAAAGAATTAGTATATAATGAAGTGTTTCATTTTGAACAGCTTACACATAACAAGTCAATTCTTAAAAATATATGGGATATTGCACAATGTATTTTACGAAAAGAAGTTATACAAATATACTTTAAAAAGTTAAATGGGCAAGAAGGTAGAAGGGTTATACATCCACTTTCAATTGTGTTTTCAGAGTTTTATTTCTATTTGGTTGCTCAAATTGAAGAACTTGAAAATAAGGAACCAGCGTTTTTTAGAGTAGATAGAATACTAAACTTTAAATTAATAGGACGAAAGTTTAAGGCTAAGAGATTTGAAGAAGGAGAGTTAAAAAAGAGGATACTCTTTATGTATGGAGGGGAATTACTACATTTAAAATTTACATATATAGGACAAGCTATAGAAGCCATATTGGATAGGTTTCCCACTGCTAAAATATTAAATCAATCACAAGATAAATATTTAGTTGAGGCAGAGGTTTATGGAAAAGGTTGTTTAATGTGGTTATTAAGTCAAGGGGAGAGTATAGAATTAATTAGTCCTATACATTTAAGAGAGGAAATAAAGGCAAAGATAGTAAAAATGAATGGGATATACAATGAAGAGAGGTTAAGAGGAGTATGAAGAGAGTAATTAAGTTTGCTTTAATTATGAATAATGGAAAAGAAGTGAGAACCATTTATGAACTGAGGGAAAATTTCAATTTAGAAAGGATAACAGAGTATTACTTGGAGGGCAAATTGAAAACATGGTTGCAACATAGAAACTGTATTGAGGAATTATCTCGACTTGAAAAATTGCAATTTTGTGATGATATGAATGAAATACCATCAATGCTTTGTAAAATTTTCAATATGAAACAGTTAAGTGATATAAATATTTCAGAAATAGAACAAAGAAGAAGTAGACTATCTATTCTTAAAAGTTTTTCGGATAGTGAAGAGTGGGAAAAAAAACTTGCATTTATAGCGTTTACTCAAGAAGAATTAGAAAAGAAATTGCTATATGGAGAATTATGTAACATATTGGATGATAAAATGAACTTACAAAGCAGAGAAGTGTATCTTTGTGGGGAGATGTTTACTATTTCTGATAAATTCAAAAATATAACTTATGTAGGGGTAAATACTCCTTTAGTAAATATAAAAAGTAATAATGTATTTGATGCTAAAGCTAATAATATAAAATTTGAAAATGTTAAAATCACTGCTATCGAAAAAATAGAGTTAGATATTAAAGAATGCAAATCGTGTGTTATAGACTATAGTAAAATAATATTAAAAAGCAGAACTAACGTTAAATATTGCAAAACATTTATAAATGATTGTCAAAAATCTATAGTGGTTGATAATACTGGAAATATTCACATCTTTGGAATAGCACCAAACGGAGAAAAATATATACCTAAATTTGAAGCACCTATTATTGACATAGATTTTACAACTGCTTTAGTAGTTGCGGTGGATATGAATGGTAAAGTATATCAATGGGGGAGCAAGTATGGTGTGTCAGAGGTTCCTAATAAATTGCCTAAAATAAAGCAAGTGACAGTAAGCTCTGGTATAGTTGTTGTTCTTGATGAATTTGGTAAAATTCATTGGTGGAGTCTAGTAGTAGCTCATAATTATTTTAATTTTATAACAGGAAAATCAAGATATGGAGATCAAGTAGCTAAACCAATGCCCAGTATTAGTTCGAAAATAGTACAGATTATATGCAAGTCAGATATTATGATAGCATTGGATGAAAAAGGTAAAGTATATATATGGGGAAAGGCAAAAGATGATAATCCTATCTTGAATATACCTAAAAGTCTACCTAGCATTAAAAAAATAGTATTTTTAGATTATCAGAACACTATACTCGCATTAGATGAAAATGGAAAATTACATTCTTGGGGTAAAGGTAACGATAATACATCTGATATACCTGAAAATTTACCTTATATAACAGATATATCAGAACTGAGACCATATGCATTTTCTGCAATGGACGAAAGTGGTACAGTACATATTTGGGGTGAAGCAGATTCGAGATGCCATAATAAATTGAAGAGAATACCTAAACTAAAGTATTTATCTGGTATTGGAGGAATAAGTGAAAATGGAAACATATATAGTTGTACATATGTTTTTCCACAACATGATGGTATAAAGGATTGTGATGAACCGCAATTTGATGGATTAAAAGCAATGTTGCCTATTAGATAAAACAATTTGAAATATTAGCTATACATAGCTTTGGGAGGTTTATATGAGTTTAACGAAAATAAAAGAAAAATTAAATCATTACATAGATGCAGGGTTTCCAATTATCTATATCAATACATTTGAGGAGATAAAGGCAGATGAAATTATTGCAGAGATAGCCCAATCAACTGCTAGAGGAGTAATTGAATGGAACGCATCAAATGGGCAAACTGAATGGAATTTAAACAACAATGGTATAATAAAATGTCGTTGTTTTGATGAAGAGAATCCACTTGAGCATACGCTCAGCATGATTAAAGAGGATGGGGAACTTTCACAGAAAATATTAGTCATAAAAGATGCTCATCATTTTTTAGAAAACCCAAGAATAATTAGTATGATAAAGGATATAGGACAAAAAATTTTATCAGGACTTGAGGCTACTTTCTTCATTGTTACGCCAATATTATCTATTCCACGTGAATTGGAAAAGTTCATAACAGTATTAGAGATTGGATCCTTAATTGATGAAGAGATAAGAGAGGTTATTTTAAATTTTGTTAATGAATATGAGTTGCCACAAATATCTCAAAATTTGTTTGAGGAAATGGTTGGAGCTTTCAAAGGACTTACAGAGTACGAAATAAAAAATATACTAGCACTTGCTTACTCTAATGATGGGAGTTTTACAAAATCAGATTTAAAGTTAATATATGAGCAGAAGCAACAAGTAATAAAGAAATCAGGAATATTAGAGATGATTCCATTAAAGGAAGGCTTAGATGATATTGGTGGGCTAGATAATTTAAGGAGCTGGTTAAAAAAGAAAGCAGCAGTATTTAATAATCTAAAGGAAGCTGTAGAATTTGGAGTGGACATGCCAAAAGGTGTTTTAATTGCTGGAGTTCCAGGGTGTGGTAAATCTTTAAATGCTAAAGCGGCAGCCAAACTATTTGATTTTCCTCTTTTGAGATTAGATATGGGAAGGTTATTGGGAAAATATGTAGGGGAATCTGAAGCTAACATGAGAAAAGCTATATTACTAGCAGAGGAGATAGCACCTTGCGTATTGTGGATAGATGAAATTGAAAAAGCTTTTGCTGGTATAGGTGAATCAGGTGGTGGCGCTGAAGTAACTACTAGACTATTCGGTAATTTTTTAACATGGATGCAGGAAAAAAATAGTGCAGCATTCGTTGTAGCTACAGCAAATGATATTTTAAGATTGCCGCCTGAATTAATGAGAAAAGGAAGATTTGATGAAATATTTTACGTAGGATTACCTAATGAAGAAGAACGCAAGAAAATATTTGAAATACATATAGCAAAACGTAGAAAGTCGGATTTACTAAAGATAAATATTAATGAACTTGTTCAGAAAACAAAAGGATATAGTGGTGCGGATATTGAAGGAGTAGTAAAAGATAGCATAGAGGCAGTTTTTGCATCAGGAAAATCTGAATTAACAACAAGTGATTTGCTGGAAGTTATAAAAAATACACATTCTCTTTCAGAAATTATGAAAGAGCCATTGGAAAAAATGTCAAAGGAGTATGAAAATCGTAAGTTTAAGAATGCTTCTTTTTAGCCCTAGATAATTTAAAAATATTAGAGAGGAGAGTTGTTTATGGAGTCAAAAAATAATGAAAGTCAAACTGATAGCGTAGTAATAGAGGGCTTTGATAATAAAAGTGCTAATGAATTATCTATTATTTTGAAGAGATTCTTAAATTCTTATAGGAACAAAGAAAAAAACACAAGTGAAAGAGACTGGTTAAAAAATCAGTTTAAAGTGGAACTTCCTGAGTTAAGTGATAGTGAAGTAGAGAAGTTAAGTAAAGAATGTTTTGAGGAAATTGAAACATTTAACAAAAACTTAAAATCAATAAATGAAACAATAGAAAATGGTGGCACAAAGGAAGGATGGTTATCTAAAAAAGTTCAAGAAGCTTCAATAGGACAAAGCATTAATGAGTATGGGAACTATTTAAATTTAATAGACAATACAATCAAGAATGCAAATGCCCAAATGTTAAGAGTTGTAACTAATATAGATGGAAGTATTAATCAAAATATGAATTTAGACGGTTTTATGGCTGAGCAACATCATGTGAACTCATTTAACATGAATGCAAAACTTAATGGAAGTAATTATAAAGCTGAGGTCTTAGTACCTAAAGCAGGTGAAACATATGGGAAAAATTCTTTTGATGTTGTAATTCGTGATAATAATGGTAAAATTGTTCATCAATATCAAATGAAATATGGTGCTACTGCTCAAGATACAATAAGAATGATAAAAAATGGAAATTACAACAATCAGAGATTGATAGTACCACCAGAACAATTAGATGAAGTGAGAAAAGCTTTCCCTGGGAAAAGTATTGATAGTTCAATTGGAGGAACTGATAAGATACAGATATCTAGTAAAGCACTTGGTAAAAATGAAGCAAAAGAAATGCAGTTAAATGCTCAAAAAGAAGAGATTTTATCTAAAGAGGATTGGAATCACTTTCAAACAAAAGAACTAACAGTAAACATAGCTAAGAATGCTGGTATTGCAGGAATACAGGCTGCCGTTATAACAACGGGCTTTGATATAGCACGTAGATCTATATCGGGTGAAAAATTTGAAGTGGATGAATCTATAGAACTTGCACTTAAGACGGGAGCTGACGCGGGAATAAAAGCAGCTGCATCAGGAGCAGTTAAAGTTGGAGTTGAGAAGGGAATAATTTCAGTAATACCTAAAGGGACTCCAATTGGAGTTATTGCAAACGTAGTTTGTATTGGAGTTGAAAATGTTAAAATACTTGCTAAAGTAGCCACAGGTGAACTGACTATGACTCAAGCATTAGATAGAATGGGGAGAACAACAACTTCAATGGTTTATGGATTAGGATGGGGGGCTGCATCATCTCTTATTGGAGCAGCAGCACTTGCATGGATTCCAGTAGTTGGTCCAGTAATAGGGGGATTTGTTGGTGGTATGGTTGGATATATGGCAGGATCTAAATTCGGTGAAGTTATTTATAACACTGGAAAAAAGATTGTCAATACTGCAAAAAAGGCAGTATCTAGGGCATGGGAAGGGGTTAAATCTGTAGGTAGAAGTCTGAAAAGGGCAATATTTGGATAGAGACACATTGAATTGTTTTTATATAGTTGGTGGTGAATGGTATGACAATAATAGAATTACTTGAGAAGTATAAATTACCTAAGTGTAGAGGGGATAAGAATTTTATTTATTTTATCAACGATTTTTTGAATGAATATTTAAAGGACTTAGAATATATTAAGCCTCAGTTAAATGGAATTAATGAAATAAAGATATGCGATCCTTTATTGAAGAAAGGAGATACACTCGGTGAATACATATCAAAAAACACTTCTCATATTGATGATGAATATTTAAAAAAATTATATAGCAATATAAAAAATAATATAGGATTAGCTAATGATTTAGCTAAAGAAATTGTAAAAAGTTTAGAGGATTATTTTAGTGGAAATGTTGCTAATGCTTATCAAATCTTAGAAGAGGCAGTTAACAAGTATTTGGATAGATTAACAGGTTCACTTGAGAGTTTAGAATCAGGAATAAATTATTCAATTATGACTTTAGGAAGAAGTGGAAATATTTTTTTTAGAATAAGATCTTGCAACCAAGGAGAATTATATAATAAAAAACAGATGTATCATATACCTTTTTCTAAACGATATCTTGTTAGAAGACAAAGATACAGTATTGAAGGATATCCATGTTTATATTTAGGAAAGAGTGGCAAGATATGTTGGTGTGAATGTAATAAACCTAAAGATTTCAATTTAATAGCATTAAAACTTAAGAATGATTTAATGGTTAAAAAGTTTTTGCTATTTTATATTGAGCCTTCATCCCTAGCCAGAGATTTAAAATTAAGTCCAGTAACTGATTCTAATAAATTTGAAAAGTTTATTATTAATTATATGATAACATATCCAATAGTAGCGGCAGCCTCAATGGTTAGAAGTGATGTTACCAGTGAGTTTATTCCAGAGTATATAGTTCCAAATCTTATTCTTCAATATTTAAAAAATAATGAAAGTGAATTAGGAGGGATTTTATACTTTACATGTAAAACTGGAATAGATGGTTTAAAACAAAATGAAAATATTAATTTAGTAATTCCAACTATTTGGGATAAGCATAGCAATGAAGATTATGATTACAAACTGATAAATAAAATACAATTTTCTGAAGTGAAAAGTGTTTCATTGAATAACTATTGTGTTGATGTTCCACCTGAACTTTTTGGTGAAATTGAAGATAAAATATGTCAATGTTTTAAAGACGAATAGATGGTATAAAGATATAAAATGTTTATTCCTTTTTCTTAGCGCGAAAGGCGATAAGGATATTGCTGGAAGCGATGTGTGAAGAAAGATACAAAATGTGAGAGAAAGCACATCATTTAAATAAAATATTAAAAATAATTATTTGAACATAGATATTAACTAGCTAAATTATTATATGTAAGCAGTAATAGTTGTTTATAAATAACTCCTTGACAAATAGGAATTTCAAAGTAATTACTAGATTACTAATGGTTAAGGAGTTGATAAATGATGGCAGATGAACAAAAAGAAAAAATTAAACAGATAGCAAATGAAGTAGTATTATCACGTGGCTCTATAAGAGGATATTGCAGGAGATATGGCTTGGATGGTTTTGGTGAAAAGCTAGCAATGCAACATAAGATGTTATTGTAGGAAGAATTCTTATATGTACTTTGCCTCCAATGTGGCAAAGAAATCAAGCAGAATGCAACTGGGAGAAAGAGACAATACTGCTGCATGGAATGTAAGAGATTGTGGGAAAAAACATATTGCAAAGCATTTGATTTAAAGTGTTCATACTGTGGAAAAGAGTTTAAGTCTTTAGGTGTTAAGCATCTTAAATATTGCAGCAGAAACTGCTATATTAAGGACTTTAGATAGGCAATTTTTAATTTTAAATTACCTATTGTTGATATAATATCCCCATGAGGATACAGTATCCAATTAAGATAAAAACACGTATCCAATTTTACACAATATATTTTTAAAATATTTAGGCAATCTTTAGCTC
>JAUZPI010000092.1 GCA_030706015.1 Bacillota bacterium | reverse complement strand
CTTGCTTGTAAGGTTTTATATGAAAGACCGAAAATTGGATTTTATATGAGTATGAATAATAGTCAATTTAGAGTTTTACAAGAAAAGTTAAGAGAAATATTTAATTTTGAAAAAAGATTTAAAGATGAAATTAGCTTTGTACATGAAGATAGAAAATATATTAAATTGGTATTTTCCAATGGTGAAATTTCCGAGATATACAATTATAATACCTTGAAAAATGGGGACGAATTACATAGCAAAGAAATAGACATGGTGTTATATAGTGATTGTTTGCCTCAATTTGACATTAGAGCAAAAAAACATATTTCAATGGTTTCGATACCTTATACATGGTTAGCAAAATTATATCCATGTAGACCAGTTAAAGTATATAATGTTAATTTAAAACAACTTATAGAAAACCATATGACTAGTGAAGAGTGGTTAAGTCAACACAAAAAGGATGATGATAAGAATTTCAGGAAAGAGTTTGATTTATTTGATGAGTATGATGAACTAATTATTGATAATAAAATATGTGAAGATAATAAGGAATTAGATTTCAGTAATTTTTATGATATGCAAATACAAGAATTAATGGAAGAATACACAGAAACACCAAAAAATAGAAATACTACATTGACTAGAGAAAATATATTAAAGCAAATTAAAATACTACAAGATATGAAAATGATTAATTAATACAAGTATAAGGTGGTGAATTTAATGGACGTGAATCAAATGAAACAAGGCGAAGTTATGGTTAAATATAATGATTATAATACAAATATGCAAAAAGAAGCAATAATAACTTTAATAAAATCTTTGAAGAACATATATTTGCAATTATAAAAACAAATTAAATGATATATAAAGTCAAAAAACTTATATATAAATAAAATACAGAAGGAGGAATTATAAAATGAAGTTACAATATGACAAGCAAATTGAAAGTAATAAGCTGACAAGCATTGTAATGTTTAAAGAATATGGCACTCAAAGTCTTACAGCAGACCAAGAAAAATCTTACATAAAAGATTACTCTCCAAAGATAGAATATAAGGACTTAGTTTTTAAAAGATATTTTAAAGTGGTAAATGGTGATGTTGTTGAAGATAAGGGAATAGTAAATTATACAAATGCATTATCAATTACTTTACCTACAAGTGTTATTGCAAGTCCAGTTAATGCTGGTTCGGCTAATATAACAATTGGTACAAAGGTTATTAGTTTAACCATAGCTGATACAATTAATGGAGTGGCTACTGCAACTGAAATTGAAAATGCTGTATTAAATGCAGTAAAAACAGATGCAAGTGTTTTAGCTCTATATAGTGCTAGTGATATTAGTGTTGTTAGTGGTAAAGTGGTTGGAACTAAAGTTGTTACTACAGACCCAACTAGTTTAGTACAAGCTATAAATTCAATGTTTGGAACAGGTAGTGTTGTAACTACTTCAGCAGTTTCAAACGTGGGAAGTGTTCTTGTAAGTATAGCTTTAAATAATAAAGAATTGTATATAGATGAAACTTTTTCAACATCATTTTCTGTTGAAGTTAAATCTATTGAACCAAGTGAAATTAATGCAGTACTGACAACTCCTGAATTGGTTTGTCAAGCAAAGTGTGAACTATTTAGAGTAGTAATTAGAGACGCTGTAAAAGCTAAATTAGAAGAATTGCGTAATAAAATTAATGGATTTGAAGGAGAAGTTGAAGAAACTTTATAATTTAATTTGACTGGATTGAGATATATCCAGTCTTTTATTGTTTTTATAGTGCTTATTTTTAAGATAAGTAGTTTGAAATAATAAAGAAGGAGAGAGACAGATGGCTAAAAAAAATGAGAACAATACATCTAATTATATTGAATGCCAAGGTAAAAACCATAAAGGTAAGAGTAGATTAATAGCACCACAAAATTTTTATCAATCTAACTCTCCAATGTTTCCAAATGGCAAAGTACCTATATGTAAAAAATGTCTTGCAGAAATGATAGATTATAGTGATATGAATACAATATATACTGTATTTCAGTCAATGGATATACCTTTTTTTATAAATAGATGGAATGAAATGCGTGAAAAAAATCCAGATAATGTATTCGGAAATTATGTAAGAATGGCTAATAGTGGATTGAATGAATTTAAAGGTGCTAGATATAAAGATAGTATTTTCGAAAAAAGTGAATTTAGAGAAACAATTGAACAAAAAGATAATTACTCTTTCGATGAAGCTGAAAAGGATTTGTTAAAAGATTTTAGACCAACAAAAGATATGTTAATTAGATGGGGAACTAAATATAGTCCAGAACAATATATAAAATTAGAAAATTTCTATCGAGATATGAAAATTAAAAACACTATTGAGACACCACAAGAAGAGGATTATTTGAAAAAGCTTGCAGTAATTTCTATGAAAATGGATGAGGAATTAGAAGCTGGTAATTATAGTCAAGCTAAACAATTGGGAGATTTGTTTTCTAAATATATGGCTGATAGTAAATTTAGAGCTATGGATAAAACTGAGGCAGATAAGACAGGTGGTATTAGAAATTTTTCAACAATTTATGCTGAAGTAGAGTCTGATGATTTTATACCGCCTTGGGAACATTATAGGAAGATTAGAGGTTTAACTCAAGATACAGTAGATAAAAGTATAATGCATATGGAAAATTTTACGCTTAGATTAAATAGAGCAGAAAGAATGACTGAACCTCCAATAGACACTCCTAAAATAACACAAGAAGACACAGATGTTGATTTAGGTGATAATAATGGCTAGTATAAATAAGTTCAGTACAGTTAAAGAAGATATAAGAAATAATGACTTCAATAATAATCCACAAGATATTGAAACTAATAAGATTAATGATTTATTAAAAAAGGGATTTGAAGCAAACAAAGAAAAATGGAGAGAACTATGTAGTTATTTTAGAGAGTATCCAGATAAGTTTTTAGATTTTATATCTCCTGAAAATCCAAAAATAAGCTTATATTTTTATCAAAGAATATATCTAAGAATAATGATGAGATATAGAAAGGTTTTTATTACAGCAACTAGAGGAACGTCTAAATCATATCTTCAAAATTTATCATTTATTTTAAGATGTATCTTTTATCCTAGAACTAAGTTGTTTGTTACTTGTGTAGGAAAGGAACAAGCCGCTAAAATATCACAAGACTGTATAGATGATATTTTAGAACATTACCCATTATTAAGAAATGAAATTAAAACATTTATAAGGTCGAAAGATTATACAAAATTAGTTTTTTATAATGGAAGTAGATATGACGTTGTACAAATGAGAGATAGTACAAGAGGTGGTCGTAGAAATGGTGGTGCTATTGAAGAAATATGTGACAAGAAGTTTGATGGTGACATGTTAAATTCAGTAGTTATTCCGTTAATGGCAAATGATAGAACTGCAATGTGTGGTGGAGTAGACCCCAACGAAAATCATAAATCAGAATTATATATTACAACTGCTTCAAATCAACAGCATTTTGCTTATCAAAAAATGATGGAAGTTTATAGTGATATGATTCAAGGTAAATCTGCGTTTTGTATAGGTAACTCATATGAATTACCATGTATGTTTGGGCAATTAGATATTGATTTTGTTGAGGATTTAAAAGAAAGTCCTACATATGCGATAACCGATTTTATGAGAGAGTATGAAAGCATCTATACAGGTTCTAACTCTGATAATTTAGTATCTGAAGATAAGTTAAACAAATCAAGAGTTGTAAAATGTGCTGAATGGTCTCATTGTGGAGATGAAAATATTGATTACGTTTTAGCATATGACGTTGCCAGAGAAGAAGGTAATGAAAATGCTTTATCTGCTTTAGTTGTTATTAAATTAACACCACGTTCAGATGGTACATATTTAAAGGAAATTGTTAATGTATTTAGTATGGAAGGAACTCATGAAACAATACAGGCTAAATTTTTAAAACAAAAAGTTAATGAATTCAAACCTAAAATACTTGTGATTGATGCAAATGGTTTGGGAACGGGTGTAGTGGGACAATTAGTATTAAGATTGGACGATGGAAATCCACCATATTCAGTAGTTAATAACGATAAATATGATGCTTATAAAGAGCCTGATAGTGTTCCTTTGGTATATGCTTTAAAGGCTCAGGAAAAGGAAACAAAAAATTCAGATATGATAAACAGATTTATGGTGATGATGAATAAAATGGATGTTGGATTATTGTGTAATTTTAGTGTTGGTTTAAAAGAAATCGAAAAGAAAGAAAAAAGAAAAATAAAAGATAGTGAAGAAATGGCTAATTTACAATTGCCATATATATTAACTGATAATATGGTAGAACAAATTATGAATCTTAGGTATAAACAAAAGGGTGTAAATACAGAAGTAGAAAGAATATCTAATAGAATTCAGAAAGATATATATTCAGCTTTATTGTATGGATTATTTTGGGTTTACTTAGAGGAAAGAAAAAATATGGAAAGAAAACGCAAATCTAATTTTGACCCAAGACGTGCATGTAAATTCAGGCAACCAAAAACGCATTATTAAAATAAATTAATATAGAAATGAGGTGAAAATAAGTGACAATTTCAGAAGAACAAATTAAGAAGAAAGCGCAAGAAGCTCAAGAAAAAAGAAATAATATTTTGAAATATGCGAAAGCAATGACTAATATTCCAATAGATAGTGTGGTTACATCAAGTCAAAAAAATAAAATGATGACAAAGTATGATAAAGAAACTATTAGAAATTATCTTGAAAATCCATATAAAAGCGAACAAAAACTAAGAGAAGTAATTGATTATTTATGTACTATTTCACCTCAATTTTGTAGATTAATTGAATATATACCTAATATGGCACTAATTATTCCGTTTGTGAAACAAAACATGAGATTATACAAGAATAAATCAAAATCTAATAAAGCAAAAACAGATTATGAAAAAATGTGTGATTTTTATGATACTTTGGATATTAAAACTACATCTATGAAAATACTAAAGGATGTATTTAAATATGGAGTATTTTATGGTATTGAAGTTGAAGGATTGTATTCTACATACATAAAAAAACTTGACCCATATAGATGCAAAATTGTATCTGAAGGAGAATTAGGATTAGGAATAGCCTTTGACTGTGCTTATTTTGCTGGTAATGAATTTGTTTTAGAACAATCATATCCACCAATATTTAAACAGATATATGCAGATTATCAAAAAGGTATTAAACATTTTAATCATTTGGGTTCAAATTGGCAACCGTTACCTGTAGACCAAACAATATGTATTAAATACGATATTACAAATTTAGATTATAGTGTACCACCGTATGTAAATATATTTAGTGCCTTATATGATTTGGAGGAATTTGAGAGTTTAAATAAAGCAAAAGTTACTGCTGAAAACTATACATTGATTGGATTAAAAATACCATTATTAACAGGTAGTAAAACTGATACAGAAGACGCTTTTGCTATTAGTAATGATATGATTGATGCAACTACTGACCAATTAGATATGTCTTTACCACCTTATATGGGATATTTCACAACGCCTACTGAGATTTTCCCTGTAAAAGCTTCAACAGCAGGAGATAACAAAATAGATAATGTTTCAAATGCTGTTAAGAATGTATGGAATGCAACAGGTTTTGCAGAAAGTATATTTGGTGTAAATAATAATAATAGCGGAACTTTAGATTATTCAATAAGAGTAGATGAACAAATATTATTCCCATTATATAGACAATTGGAAAAATATTGGGGTTTTAAAATTAAGCAAAAATTTAAAAATAATTTTAAGCTAGAATTATTGAATATAACATGGTTTAACTTGGAAAAAATGATTGGATATTATGTTCAACAATCTCAATTCAGTATACCAGTAGCAATTATTTTGCCATTATTGTTAGGCTTTGAAATTAGTGACATAAATGATTTAACTGATATGCAAGAGCAAATATTTGAAATATCAACTAAATGGAAACCACTTGCTTCATCAAATACTACCGCAGGAGATAAAGTTGGTGCACCAAAAAAAGACCAAAGTGAGATAAGTGCTAGTGGGGAAAAAACTAGAGAAAATGATAGTAATAATAAAAGGTAGGTGATAATTATAATGCAACAATTTATATATGCCTATGATGAAGATACAAAAAATAAATTAATAAATAATGGATATGAATTTATGTCTGAAACGAATTACAAAGGTAAAAAAGCTTATTTATTTAGCAATAACAATAATAAATTAGACTTTACTAATGATAATTTGGAATTTAGTAATAGATTATATTGTTAATGAGAGGAGGTGAAGTAGTGAAAAATAAAATAGTTATTTCAGTTCCTATCGAAAAATATACATTTTCTGAAATATCTAGTGATTTGGCAAGAGTAAGGATAAATGTATATCATAATTCTTATAATCCAAATGGTTCATTTTTTGAAGACGATTGTTTTGAAAACAGTGCTGAATCTTTTAAAAATAAGCCTATTTGTTGTGCTTATCAGTATGATGAAAATGGAGAAATAGAAGATTTTAAAGAACATAATGAAGAAGAAAAACCTATAGGGGTAGTTCCAGAAACCAATAATTATTCAGTTTATGAAATTGATGAGTTATCATGGGCATCTGTAGATGGTTTAATATTCAAAGAATATTGTCCAGAAGCATATGAATTACTTAAAGAAGGTAAGAAAATTTCTATGGAAATAGAAGTTTTAGATGGTTTTAAAGGAAAAGATAAATTTTATCATATTAAACAATTTAACCTGTTGTGTATAACCGTATTGGGTAATAATTATGAACCAGCTATGGGTTCTGATGCAACAATAGAATTATTTAGTAAAACAAATAGTGAATCATTTGCAACTAAATTTAGTGCAATTATAAATAAAGCAAATGAAATAGTAGGTAAGGTATCTACAGAAGGAGGTAAGAAAGTGAAAAGAGAAGAAATAATTTCAAAATTTTCTGCTTTAAGTAAAGTAGAAGGTTATCAAGCTATAATTGATAATACTAAATTATCAGATGAGGATTTAGAAAAACAATTATTTTCTTTAAGTCAAAATCAAATAAATAGTGCAATTAATGATGCTTTAGAGGATATAACAACAATTGTGCAAAGATGGGATGGTTCAAGTTATGAATCACAAAGATATTATTTAGTAGATACTATACCATCTGAAAATATAGCAATTATATGTGATATCGCAGATTGTGATTATGATTATTATGGTGTTCCATACGTAATGACTGGTGATGAGGCAGAATTAGATTTTACAAAGATGGTGGAATACGTTGTAGGAGATTGGAGACCTTATGTAGATGGTGATGCCAATACTGAACCAAATACAGAAAATGGAGTTGAATCTTTTACAAAGAAAATCATTGAGAAAACTAAAAAGGAGTTTATTAATTCTAAACCATCAGTTGATGTCAAAGAAACTGAAGAGTATAAAGTTTTAGAATCTGAGTTTAACATTAAGACAGAAAAATTTTCAGAACTAGAAAAAGAATTGGAAAAAGTAAAATCTAATTATGTAACTTTAAATTCAAATTATTCAACTTTAGAGTCTGATAAAACATCTTTACAGGAAGAAAATAAACAATTAAAACAATTTAAAGCAGATAAAGAATTTGAATTTAAAGAAGCACAAGTTAATGAAGTATTAGAAAAATATACTGAATTACAATCAATTGATGGATATGATGATTTAATCAAAAATAAATTTGATTGTTCATTAGATGAACTAGAAGTTAAATTGAAAGTATTTGCTTTTGATAACAATGTAACTATTACTAAAAAACAAAAATTTACTAAAAATCTTGAAAAACCAGTAGATTTACCACTAGAAAAGAAAATAACTAGTGAAAACTTAGGAGATTGGGATATTTTAGCAGATTGTTTACCAAATAAATAAATTAATAGAATAATAAATAGTCTTAGGACTTTAAAGGAGGAATTTTATAATGTCAACAATAAATTATTCAGACGCTTATTTAGTTAATAACACAGATGGAAAGTATTTTAGATGTGATACAGTAAAAGTTGCATCAGGAAATGCTGGGGGTAGATTATTTTCAGTTAAACCAACAACAGACGCAGTATTACCAAATGGAATTTTCGGATTCATAGGTGAATATGTAGATGCAGAAATTAGAGAATTAACAACTCCAACTACTGCATTAATTAAATCAAAATTACCAGTATTAATTCATAACCCAGAAATAAATTATTGGGAAATTTCAAAAGCTCAAGGTGCACTAGGTATGTACAGAAATAGAAAGGGACAAGTTTTAAGAGCTTTTCCTTTAGTAGAATTAGATGAGATTAGTTTATCGTCTGATTATTTTGATATGACTGGAAAAACTGGTGATATAGCTAAAGACGATATTTTTGTATTACAACCAAACTTAGTAGCAGGAACTCAATTAAAATATTCAGCAACTACTCCAACTGCGACTGATGCTAAGTGTTACTTCAAAGTTACAAAAGTTTACAATTCATTTATTCCATCATTTATAGACGGAACAGGAACTCGTTTCCCAAATGCTTATAAGATGATAGATGTTGAATTAGTATTAGCTTAATTAAAGGAGGAATAAAATAATGAAAAATAAGATTGCAAAAATTATATATGACACATACAGAGGAAATGACTATATTCCTACTGAATTTGCCAAAATGGATAAAACAACTAGAGAAGATGCTATTAGAAAGAAAATTTTTGATATGCTTGGGTTACAAGAATTTGAAAAAACTTCTTTTAGAAGAGCATTTAGAGCACATAAGGCTGAAGTATTTAATGTTATTGAAGAATTAGCTGACCAAATAATGGTAGATGGTACATATCAAAAGAATGCTTTCTTTAATCAATTTGTTGAAATTAAAAATTTAGCATTAGGAGATAAAAATGAATTCTATGCTGAAGGTGCAAATAGACTAGAGGTTGCAAAATTCTCAGGAAATCATTTTGATTTAAAGAGAAGAAGAATTGATGTTGGACAAGTATTTGCAGTTGATACTGATTACTATGGAATAAAAGTTTATGAAGAATTCGAAAGAATAATGTCTGGTAGAGCAGATTTTGCTAAATTAATTTCATATATAGTTGATGCTGTAAACTTAAAATTAGCTGATATTGTTTATGCTACTTTTAATACTGCTTTAGGAAATTTACCAGCAGAATTCCAAGCTGTCGGTACTTATAATCAAGATGCTATTTTAGAAGTATTACAACATGTTCAAGCTTCTAACAAAGCAAAACCAGTAATAGTAGGTACATCTATTGCTCTCGCTAAATTACAAGACAAATCTAATTTATCAATGTCTAATAATATGGCAGATGAAAGAAATCAAAATGGTTACTTACAAGTGTGGAATGGATATGCTTGTATGGAAATTGCACAAGGACAAAAATTAGGTTCGTTTGACTTTACTATGGATAATGATAAATTATATGTATTAATTGGTGGAGATAAATTAGTTAAGATGGTTCTTGAAGGAGATACCCAAGTAAAAGAAACTGCTGATGGAACTACTAATGCTGATAGAACTACTGAATATACATTAGAATTTAAAGCTGGTTGTAGTATAGCTTATTCAAATATGATAGGATATATTGAAATTGCTTAATGATAAATTAATTTAAAGGCTAGGATTTTCCTAGTCTTTATTAATTATAAGGGGTAATAATATGAATGATAAAAGTTATTTTACATCAAAATCAAAAGTATTTGCTTATGCTATACAATTTGTTACTGATAAACAATATTATAAATTTACTAAAGATGGAAAAATAATTTATAGTTTTGAAATAAATGATGATGAAAAAGAAAAATTTTATAATAAATTAAGACAATTAGAAAATGTAAAATTTAGCTAAGTTTTATAAAAAGAATAATATGAATGAATAATGATTAGAAAGGAATTAATAATATGGCTAGACCAAGAAAAATTAAAGAAGAAAATATAGAAAATGTAATAGAGGAAAAACAAGAGACTAATGTAAGTGTAAATAATTCAAATGATTTGTTTACCCCTGAAAATATGGCAAAAATGTTTGCTATGTTTGAGCAATTTAGTGAAATGAAAAAACAAAAAGATAACAATGAGCAAATAAAACAAGATAAAATTACTAAGGAAGAAAAAAAAGAAACTAAAAAGTATGAACGTTTTTCAAAATCTATGTTAATGCAAATACGTGATGAAATGGTTACAGTACGTAGTGTTGTAAATAATGTAAATTTTTCTTCTCCTATAAGTAAAATAACCTATAGATGGAAAGAAAAAGGAGCAGTGCAAATATTACCTATTAGTGAAATATTAGCTATGGATAATCATAGTTCAAGATTTTTATTTACTCCTTGGTTAATAGTTGAAGATGATAGGGTGATTGATGCGTTAGGGTTAGCAAGAACTTATGAATTGGTTTCAAAAGTAGAAGATATATCACAATTAATTAAACTTAGTGAAAGAGAAATTGAAGATATATTTAATGAATTACCTAAAAATTATCAAAATAATTTTAAAAATGAAATATTTAGAAAAGTAAGAATTAGAGAATTAAATGACTTAAAGACAATAGACATCCTTAGTAAAGTATTACATATGGATTTAAAAGATATTGAAACTGAGGAAGAGATGAATAAAAGAAAATAAATTAATTGAAATTTGAAAGGACGTGTTTATATTGTATAAAGTAAAACAAAATGAAGTTCAAGGATTAGTAGATACATTAGCTGGATTAGGGGGTTCTGTTGATTTAAGTGCATATGCAAAGAAAACAGATATTCCTAAAATGCCAACTCAAGCAGATAGTACTGCTACAACAATTGCAGGATTAGTGGCTGATTTTAATGCACTACTTGCAAAATTAAAATCAGCAGGATTAATGTCTTAATAAATTATAGAGGAAGGAGATTTTTAAATGACTTCATTTCAAGAGGTATATAGTTATTTTTTATCTAAAATAACTACTAATGAATATATAAATTTAACAGAAGCTGAATTAGAAGTTGAACTACAACAACTTTTGAGAATATCATTTGCAGAATGTGTGTCATTTAAAAACACTTCTGCTGACTATGTTCTCAATGAATTTAATAGAGATTTAACAGATTTAGAAATGAACATTATATCATATAATATGGTTGCACATTATTTATCACCAAAAATAAATAGTATTGAACTATTGAAACAATCACTATCATCAAAAGACTATCAAATGTATAGTCAAGCAAATCATTTAGGTAAATTAATTGAATTAAGAAACGAAAGTTTAAAGCAATTTCATTATTGGATGAATAGATATGGTTACTTGAAACGATTAGAAAATCCTAAGAAGGCGAAAGTATGGCAATAAGTTATTTTGATGTATGGAAAAAAAGAATGGAAAATAATGGTGATATTGTACAATCTAGATTGAATAATTCTAAAAATATATTTAACAATAGTTTTAAAGATGACGCATCATATAGACTAGCAAAACTAAAATCAAAAGAAGTAATTGATGAAATTGATTTAGATATAAGATTGGCAAATGATGAAAATAATCCTTTAAAAAAGAAAATTCTTGTGAGACCTGATACTATTATAGAAGTTGGAGATTACATTACATATAAAGAAAGAAGTAAAACAAAAACATGTTTAGTATTGTCAGTTGAAGAAAATTTAATTTCACCTTTATCAAACACTCAAGAGTGTAATCATCTTGCCAAGTGGATGTATAAAGGAAATTTATATAAAACTTTGTCTATAGTTACAAATGCAACTAAATATACTGAGGGCACAAAAGCAGTAGATAAATCTATAATTGAAATTGAAGCAAGATATTCAATAATAGTTCCAGATACTAAAAAAACTAGGACAATTGAAATGGGAACTAGGTTTATAATAAATGATGTTGCATGGCAGGTTACTCAAATAGATTATACTACAAATATTGGTATTGTTAATTTAACACTCGGAAAAAGTAGTGTTAATCCTGAAACAGATGATTTGGATTTAGGTATAGCTGATTATAAAACGGTTAAACATGATTATAAATTTGATATTCCAAGTAACTTTAATGTAACAAAAGATGATAGTGTTAAATTATCATATTCTATACAAGATAATTTAAAAGATATAGATTATGATTTAGTTAGTGTTGAATATACTAGTAGTTTAATTCAAATTACTAAAGATAGTAAAGATATAACTATCATAGGAAAAGAATTAGGAACTGGAAGTATTAAATTAAAGGTTAATTTAAATAATGAAGTAAAAGAATTTAACATTACTTTCAATGTAGTTCAAACTTCTGTTAATGAAGTAAAATATGAAGTTAAATCAAGTAATAATTATACTTATAGGATAAAAGAAGGCAGTACAATTTCAGCAATTAAATATATTAATGGTGTTGCAGATGATACCTTACAAATAGACTATATTCTTAGTCAATTAGGACAAGATTTGTTGTCAAAAGGAAATATAAGTATTGTTAAGAAAACCAATAATTCATTACAAATTAGAAATGAAAAAATAAATACTAATATGACATTTACATTGACTATAATAAATAAAACTACAGGTGATAAGATATTAGATAATCAAGTCATAACTCTAAAGGGAGTGTGATGATGTGAATAATAAATTAATAGAAAAGAGAATAAATAAAAGTACAATTTTATTCGGTTGTTAAACCTATAATATTAATCATAAGGACATGCTAATGCATGTCTTTTTATTAGTATTATAAACAAATTATAATATTTAAATTTAAAAAAGATAGATAGAAAAGTCGCGAGTTCTATTGACAAGAGTGATATTCCGAATCACTCTTCTTTTTATGTATGAAATCGGAAAATAAATTACAACGGAGGTAATAAGTCATGAACAATGAAAATATTAAAAGGACATCTGAGTTTAGAATAGAAATAGGTACGAATTTTAAAGACGATAAAAGAGATATTACTATAATTGATAAAAGAAAAATTAAAGATAAAAATGGGAGAAAATATAAATATTATAAATATAAATGTAACAAATGTGGGTTTGATGGTGGAAAGCATTGGAATATTAAAGATAAAAAATATAAAAATGAGTTATGGGCATTGGAAAGTAATTTTAAGAAGGGCCATGGTTGTTCTTGTTGTGGAGGAAATGACATAGTTGTAGAAGATATAAATTCAATAATCACAACTGCACCTTGGATGATACCAATTATAAATAATGAGGAATTTTGTAAAACACATACCCATAGTAGCCATGATAAAATTTATCCTACTTGTTCCTACTGTGGAAGAGTCAAAGATAAATCTATGCCTATTAATATAATTTATAAAAATAAAACAATTAATTGTATTTGCACAGACTATATTAGTTACCCAAATAAATTCATGACAGAATTTTTAAAACAATTACATATAGAATTTGAAGCTGAATACAATCCAAAATGGTGCAAATATAAATTTAAAGATAAAATAAAAACAGGAAGATATGATTTTTATTTTAAACTAAATAATAAACAGTATATTATTGAAATGGATGGAAGTTTTCATAATCAATATAATAATAGAAATAATCAAACTGCTGAAGAATCCAAATTTATTGATGATGAAAAAGATAGATTAGCTTTAGAATATAATATTGAAGTTATTAGAATCGATTGTGATTATGGAAATATAAATGATAGATTCGAATATATTAAGAACAATATATTACAGAATGACAAACTAAACAAATTATTTAATTTTACGAATATAAATTGGGATAAAGTTGAAAAATTTGCTTTATCTAATTTAGTTAAGGTAGCATGTGATTACAAAAGAAACAACCCAGAGATGACAACAACACAAATTGGAGAATTTATGGGAGGATATAATTCTAGTACAGTATGCAATTGGTTAAAACAAGGAAATGGAATATGGTGTGAATATAATCCAAAAGAAGAAAGCCGAAAAAGTGCATTCAAACAAGGGAAATCAAATGGTAAAAATGTTGAAATATTTAAAGATAATATTTCTTTAGGAGTATTTGCATCAACACAAGATTTAGCAAGAAAAAGCGAAAAAATTTTTGGAATAAAACTTTCACAAACTTGTATATCAGAAGTGTGTTTAGAAAAAGCAAAACAACACAAAGGATATACATTCAAATATGTATAAATAAAGGAGTGAGATAAAAATGATTTTAATAATAATTTATGGAGGTGATGGATAAATGGATTCAATTGATGATTTAAAAGAATTAGATGGGTTTGAACAATTTAAATCCTTTATAAAAAATTTTATTATTAATAATTCAAAATTATGGAAATTAATTTATTATAGTGATAGCAATCCCTTGATATTAGATTATAATGATTCCCCATATGATATTTTTAAGCCCAGTTCAGAACATGGATGTGTATTATTTAGAAGAAAAAATGATATAGTTCAAAGTGGTGAACAAATTTGTACATTAATTACTTTCCATTCAACTCCAAAAGGAAATTCATTAACTTTTAGAGATATTTTTATTATAGTAAGAATTATAGCAAAAGGAACTAATATACAAGAATTAGAAAATGGCTTAAATCGTATTAATTGTATTGGGAAACTATTTGATGATGAATTTAATCAAGCTAATATAACTGGTTTAGGAAAAGTAAATAAAGAAAAATATCGTGATTTAAGTCTTAATGAAGAGAATGATGGTATGATGTTGATGTTCTCAGCTAGTGATTTTAGTTATGACTATCTTAATAATAAAAACATTCAAAAACAATTAAGAGGTGATTCTTAATGAATATTTCAGTAGACGAGTTAGAATTTCTTCTTATTAGGGGGTTGCCAGTTAATTATAATGGTTTAATTATAAACCCACCTAAAATATCAGACATAGATAAAATTGGCTTAGGATATT
>JAUZPI010000091.1 GCA_030706015.1 Bacillota bacterium | reverse complement strand
GATGAAATAATAACTAAAATACCTTCTTTAATGACGGATAATAATAAACTTAAATTCTCCAATTTCAATATAAATGAAAAGGAATTTGATATTATAGCTCAAGTAGCCAATGGCCTAAACAATAAAGAGATTGCCGAGAAATTATTTTTAAGTGAAGGCACCGTAAGAAATTATATTAGTGTTATATTAGAGAAGCTTAACCTGCGCGACAGAACACAATTGGCTATCTTTTATTACAAAAATAGGTAACCACCAAAAGTTTTGGTAACATGGTGCAATAAACAACATATATTAAATTAATTCGTTATCTAAGGGTAAAATCATATTAATTTAATATTTTGGTGGTGGTATTAATGACTGAAAATACTACAGAAAATAATGAGAAGGAAATAGAGATTTCTCCTACAGAAGATCTAATGAGAGAACATGGAGTTTTACGACGTATACTTTTAATTTATAGTGATGCTTTAAAATATTTACAAGGACAAAAAGTAAATAATCAAATCAATATTTATGCTGTTATTTATGATACTGCTTCTATTGCACATAAATTTATTGAAGGTTATCACCAAAAATTAGAGGAACAGTATGTGTTTCCAAGGTTTTCACAAAAGCCTAAGTATGCAGGACTTATAAATACACTTATAAACCAACATAATGCAGCTAGTAATTTAACAGAAAATATACTTTATTTCACATCAGTAAAAAATGGCTGCTATTTAAAGAACAACCTACGATTAATTCATTTACTATCGTCATACATTAATATGTATGAGCCTCATTCTGCTCGTGAAGATACAGTCGTTTTTCCGGCTTTTCATGAATTATTAGCACCGGAGGAATTTAATAAGCTTGGAGAGGTATTTGAAGAAATAGAGGAACAGAAATTTGGAGAAGATGGCTTTAAGCGTATAGTTAATGAAGTCGCTGAAATAGAGAAGACATTGGGTATCTACAATTTAGCTCAATTTACTCCCATATAAAAAAGTACCTACATAGATACGTAATTACTAAGTGATGTTGGGATCGTATCTATGTAGGTGTGATAGATAATTTATTTTAATATTTAAGGATTATTAAGGTATTTAAGCTTTTAGTATACTCTGTCACCATTAAATATAGAGCTTTTAACGATGACATAATCTACGGTACGGATTGCTTCCAAATTGCTTCCTCCTGCATAGGAAATAGAAGATTGCAGGTCCTGCTCCATTTCTATAAGAGTGTCTTTTACAGAGCCTTTAAATTCCACAAACATCTTTTTTCCTTCTACGTTTTTTCTCTCACCTTTTTGGAATTCTGAAGCGGAACCAAAATATTCTTTATAGACTTTTCCATCTTCTTCGATGGTTTCACCTGGAGATTCTGCGTGGCCGGCAAATAATGAGCCAATCATCACCATAGATGCACCAAATCTAATGGACTTAGCTATATCGCCGTGAGTGCGAATACCTCCGTCTGCTATAATAGGTTTGCTTGCAGCTTTTGCACACCAACGCAGTGCTGCTAATTGCCATCCTCCAGTTCCAAAGCCTGTTTTAATCTTAGTTATACATACCTTTCCAGGACCGATACCTACCTTTGTGGCATCTGCACCAGCATGTTCCAGTTCTCTTACTGCCTCAGGAGTTCCCACATTTCCTGCAATAACAAAAGTGTTGGGTAAATATTTTTTTATATGTTGAATCATAGCTATTACTGCATTGGAATGACCATGGGCAATATCAATAGTTATATATTCTGGTGAAAGATTTTCATTTGCTAACTGTTGTATGAATTGATATTCATCAGCTTTCACGCCTACACTAATGGATGCAAATAATCCGCGTGATTTCATATCCTTAACAAAACCTAACCTCTTTTCAGGGTTAAAACGATGCATAATGTAGAAATATCCATTCTCAGCTAAAAATCTTGCGATTTTTTCGTCTAGAATAGTCTGCATATTAGCTGGAACCACAGGTAATCTAAAGCTGCGTCCCCCGAAGTTTATACTTGTATCACATTGAGAACGACTGCTTACTATACATTTTGCGGGAATAAGCTGAATATCTTCATAATCAAATACATTGTCCATAAAGTTACACCTCTAAATATAAATATTTTAATAAGCCTGATAATGTACATACTTTTTTAGTATGTCAAAGTAAACGGGATTTATTAATGATATAGAAAAGTCCAGTGATAATCTATGGAGTTTTTTACTTTTTACTGGTTATCTAAAGGTTAATTCTAAGGAAAGAATAGGGTTAAGGGATTATTCTAAATTGTCCATACCCAATTTAGAAGTAACAACCTTGTATTATGGATTAATAGAAGCTTGGTTTAAGGATACCATCACAAAGCAAAGCTATGATTTGATGATACACAGCCTTATAACTAGTGATATTAAAATATTCGGCAAATTATTAAGGCAGTTTGTATTAAAGAGTATTAGCTATTTTGATGTTGGCGGCTACGAGGGGGGAAAGGTATATCATGCCTTTGTGCTTGGGATGTTAATAGCTTTACATGATACCCATGAGGTATTGTCCAATAGAGAAAGCGGTTATGGCAGATATGATGTAATGGTAGTTCCAAGAGATGTTTCTAAACTAGGTATTATTATAGAATTTAAAAAGCTTGATCCTGACGATGAGGAGAATCTAGAGGAAACAGCAGAGGCAGCTTTAAAACAAATTAAAGATAAAAGGTATGCAGTAACTCTAGAAGATAGGGGAATAACTAATATAAAAGAATTTGCCATAGTTTTTAAGGGAAAAGAAATATATATTAAAGAGAACATTTAGAAGTGTAATTTAAGAAAAACGTGCTGCCTGATTGATGTTGGGCGGCACATTTTTGATTAGGAATTATTTTTGAGGTGGTTTTCCTCCTATTGGCAGTAATATAATTTTATGGAGAGCGATATATGTTTTTAGGAGTGATAACATGGAAACAAAATTAGAAGAGATGAGCAGTTTTTTTAATAATCGAGTTGACGGCTATGAACAGCATATGAGAAGTAACGTAGCTGGGTCAGATAAATATTATGTGGAAACAGCAAAATTAATTCCTAAAACTGAGGGATTGAATTTGCTTGATTTAGGCTGTGGTACTGGTCTGGAGCTGGATGAAATCTTTAAAGTAAATCCGTCAGTTAAGGTTACTGGAGTGGATATGGCTGAAGATATGATGAAAAAAATAAAGGAAAAGCACCCTAACAAATTAAATCAGATTAACCTCATTGTGGACAACTACTTTAACTATGATTTGGGTGAAGGGGTATTTGATGCAGCTTTATCTGTACAAACTCTTCATCATTTCACCCATGAAGAAAAGATTAAATTATATAAGAAGATTTTCAAGAGCTTAAAAGACGATGGTTTTTACATTGAAACGGATTATATGGCTCCAGATCAAGAGTTTGAGGATTATCATTTTAATGAAAATAAAAGAATACGTTCAGAATTAGGAATAACTAATGGTTTTTATCATTATGATACTCCATGCACAGTAGAAAATCAGACAGAAATGTTATATAAGTCAGGGTTTAAATCTGTACAAAAAGTGTGGCAGCATGAAAGCACAGTTATTTTGATGGCAAAAAAATAGAATAATTAAAGCTAATTATAAAGAAGAGAATGTGTTTCCTAATTTGCATTGGGGTACACATTTACTTTTTGAGTAAGAATGAAAAAGTTGATCAAAGTATTTTACATAGTTTACAGTTAATTCATAATAATATATAATAAGGTCGTAGATTAATCGTATAGTACAATCCCTTTTGTCTTGTATATGCTTAAGTATTAGAGGCTGCCTAAAGGATACCAAAATAATTAGTAAAACCAATAACATATCTTATTAACTTTCTTAAACTCAATTAATCCCCATATTAATTTTAAGTAGATTAGTATTATCATAGTTTTTATATGTTTATTAATGCTGTTAAATAGTGCAAACGTTAGAGCTTAAATATATTGTTCAATATCTATTCTTGCAAAAATCTTTTCAAGAGATTATTACAAATTAAGAGGAGTGAATATTAATGCTTAAAAAGAAGCTAATACCAAGGTTACTAGTTCTCGGTTTATTTATAGCTTTGATAGGTTCACCACTGTCACAGCTTAATTTTTTATCAACCCAATCTACATCTATAGTACATGCCTCTGCTTCATTACCAGCAAACACTAAGGATGGACCTATTCTTCATGCCTTTGACTGGTCTTTTAATACTATAAGAAATGAATTGCCCAATATAGCAGCGGCAGGTTATAGGTCTATTCAAGTTTCTCCAGTGCAGGGGACAAGTAGTACGAGCATAGACCCAGCTAGTTGGTGGTTGCTATATCAACCAACAAACCAATCAATAGGTAATGCTCAACTGGGAAATGAAGCAGACTTCAAAGCGTTATGTACAGCAGCAAACAGTTATGGTATATCGATTATAGTTGATGTTGTTATGAATCATATAAGTGCATCTCCAACTGATCCGAAATTCTTAGATCAAACCTTATACCATCATAATGGACAAATTACTGATGTCAATAGTAGATACGATATAACCCAAAAGGATACGGGTGTGCCGGATTTTAATACTCAGACCTCTAAGGTTCAAGGGTATGCGTTAACTTATTTAAACCAATTGGTAGACGATGGTGCAGGAGGATTTCGTTTTGATTCAGCTAAATATATAGAAACAAATATAGGTTTGGATGCTAATCAATCATGGTCAGGCGGATACTGGAACTATGTTTTAGGAAGCGGACTACACAATAAATCAAATTTATTTGTATACGGCGACGTATCTCAAGATGGAATTGTAGATAATATTTCAGCATATGCCTCATTCATGAATGTTACTGCAAGTAATTATAGTTCTGATTTAAGAAGTGCGATTACTTCAAATGATTTAAGTAAAGCTCAGGGAATGGGTGGACTTAATCCAGAAAGTTCAGTAGGTTTTATTGAAACCCATGATGATTATGAAAATGGAACCAGCAAAAATCTAACAGATCAACAAAGAAAACTAGGTTGGGCAATGCTAGCTTCACGCGCAGGGGTTACTCCATTGTTCCTGTCAAGACCAACTGGTGCAATAGGTGCTGAAGGTGAAGCACTTTGGAATGACCCAGATGTAGTGGCTGTTAATAGGTTCCATAACCAAATGGTAGGGCAAAGTGAATGCTTAAGGCTGCAAAATAATAACCAGACAATGCTAATTGAGCGTGGAAATATGGGGGAAGCAATAGTAAATGTTGGGGGAAGCTTCAATCTAAACTCCCCTACTAATTTACCGGACGGTACCTATTATAATGATGCAAGTGTTTCGTGTTCATTTACTGTAAATAACGGAATTATTTCAGGAAATGTACCGTCAAATTCAATAATAGTATTAACAAATAAGTCAGTTGTCTCCTGGGGACCAAAGGACCCTGCTGCTGGCAGCCAAGTGACGGTTTATTACTATTCCGGAGGAAGACCACTTCAAAACTCCTCAAATCTAAGAATACATTGGGGTTATGATGGTTGGAAGGGAACAACAGATACTGCAATGACCCCCGCAGGAAATTATTATTGGAAAGCAGTCTTAACGGTTCCTTCTTCCGCTGCAAATACCTTGGATTTCTCCTTTACTGATGGTACTACTATAGATGATAATAATTCACAAAACTGGAGTATGACCATAACTGGTCCATATGCGCCTCATACAGGTTATAAGGTAGATTATAGCAGCAGTACATTAACCCAAGGGAAAAATGTTACTATATACTACTATGGACCTTTAGCTGACACCAGTATAATGAAATTACATTGGGGTATCAATGGTTGGACAAGTGTTAAAGATGTTTCAATGATTAGACGTTCTGATGGGTTCTGGCAAACATCAATAACTCTGCCAACATCGGCTACAAAACTAGATTTTGACTTTACCGACGGAACTAATTGGGATAACAATGGAACTAAAGATTGGCACTTACAAGTATGGCCGTCATCAGTACCAGTAACAGTAAGTCCAGCTCCAGTGGCAACTAAGACAACTACTATATACTATGACGGAAGCTTGGCGGCTAATGCAACTTCAATGACATTGCATTGGGGATACAACAGCTGGGTAAGCCCAACAGATGTAGCAATGACAAAGCAAGCTGATGGAAGATGGGCAGCAACAATTACGATGCCAGCAGGAAGCTATGTTCTTAATATGGCATTTAAAAATAATGCGGGTACTTGGGATAACAACAATACTACAAATTATAATTATTTTTCAGCACAATAAATAATAAGGAACGCTTTCTCTGATGATTACAAAATTATTTGACATTGCATTCTTCTTTTTTTGAAGGAGGACGAGGGAGATTGAATATATTAACAAAATAATAATTAACATTGAAAATCCTGTAATTAAGGATAGAGTAGAGAATGTTTTGTTATGGAATATTAACAAAGCAAAATATTATAAAAATATGTATTATGGTATGAGCATTATTATAATTATTATTAATGCAAGCATACCAGTTATAAATCAAATACAAAATTTTGATAATAGTAAATTGGTTGTATCAATTACTTCAGCGGTTGCAGGTGTTGTAGCCAGTATATTGACATTAATAGGTATAAAGGATAAATGGTATAGGTATAGAAAATATGGACAACAAAGTCAGCAAGCCTAATTAGTAGAGAATAAATAAGCAAGTAACTAAGGAGTCAGCGGCTAAAACACATTAATTGCTTTCAACTTATCATAGTACCAGTTAACTAATAAGTATGGAATCAGGTATGAAACAAAGGTCCATCCTACGTTCCAGCCGTTTCCGTACTTAACTAACTTAAATAATACTGCTATATATTCTGATATAGTAGTTATTATAGTAAAGGCTATAACAATTAAATAAGAATTTAGGCTGCTTTTTGAGATACAATAAATTAAATAGCAGCCTAATATAGGGTACAAGCCGAGATTTGTAGATACTGCTGTTAAATCATCGTTCATATCTATGGGGATTAGTCTCCAAAAATTAAGATGAAAGCAAAATTCATTTAATGTATATGCTAGTATTGCTGTAAAAGGGGAAATAACTAATAATATTTTTTTATCTTTAAAAAATAGTACTATGCCGAAAATCCATGGGATAATAAAACCTATTAATATGTTAAGAATCATTTAGATGCCTCCTAAATATATAAATTGGTTTTATTATTCCCTAAATAAAAAATTTTTTTCTATCCAATGAATATAATATAGATCGAATCACACCAGATTGAGAATAGCTTGGCATTGCAATTCCTCTTGGTCTATCTTTGCTGTACATTAATTCTGGAAGCAGGTTGCAGAAAGCACTGTTGGCATAATTGTGATTAAAATAATCCCATGCAAGCTTTGGTCTACCGGCTGCAAGCAATGCTTCTCCCATCCAAAAGGTAGATCCTATCCAAGGAAGTAAATCACCTTCTTCTGTTGTTAAACTTTCATGTCTCCAGATGCCACCTAAGAATGGATCTTTCAGGCGTTTATTAACTGCCTCAACTGTAGGGATTAGCCAACTGTTCGGGAATATGGGAAACTCAGTGAAAAATAATAAAACTGAGGAATCTAACAATGCTGATTCTTTACTGCGACAAACTATACTATTTCGTACATTATTTATCTTAATAGCTTCTAAAAGTTCTAGTGAAGCTTTTTCGTAGTTTTCTCCCTGTGTTGTTCTAGTTTTATATTGAGCTATTAGTGAAGCCTTCAAGAGGCCGTAAGCTGAAATTGCGGAGGTCCATGTCATATGTTCAAATTTTTCTCCAAGATGAGGGCCGAAGGTTTCCCAAATGCCGGCATCTTTCTTTATTAACCCAGTTTCATCTCTATTGGCAATTATCCAATTTGCAGAGTGTTCAATTACAGGCCATAAATTATTTATAATATTATCATCCCTTGTAAGATTCCACACAGTCCATATACCGTAGAGAACTAATCCTGTAGTATCATTTTCATAAGTATGCTCATTTGGAACACCAGCTGTCACATTGTAAGCAAAATAGTAATTTCCATCTGGACGCTCTTTTAAATAACTAACAAGAGAATATAAACCTTTTACAGCCTCTTTCAAGTGACCGGCTAGTGCCAGTGTAGTAATAATCCATATGCCATCTCTTATCGATACATTTCCTTGATATGGTTGGAAGCCAATTAAAATAGGTGCTCCATTTTGTTGTAGACTCATTCTCAACAGGCTGTTACTTACCCGCCAGTAATCTTGCAGCTCAGGCGGAAGGGCCATAAGCGGGCCGTTTGATATGCTGTGCCATCTTTTCCATTCATACAAGCTATCTTCATAAAGGGTTTCTAGATTTCTTACAGCTAAACGTAATTGAGCTAAAGCTTCTTCCTTTGTCTTACCAGCAGCAAACAATTGATAAATAGGGGAACTATACTCATTACGAGAAACTGATGCTTTTGCATGAAAGGTTAAGGCGGTAGGAATAGAACTGTGTTCAAAAGTCGTAATTTTACCACCGGTTACTACCTGACCAATATCACCTGTTGTACCATCTATTGATGGCACTGTTGTTACTGCTAACCATTGACAGCAGGAAATACGTGAAATAAAAATGTTATCTAGGCGCTCTGATATATTTTTGAGATGGATTACTGGGAAGATATCCACATTTGAGGCATTTCCTTTTACTGTGCTTACTTGAATAGATCTTACAACAATATTACTATTCCAAGGTGACCAAGTCTTAGTTTTTACCGCAGCATTTCCTTTATGAGATAAAACTTCAAAAATTCCGAATCCATTAAGGTATTTAGAATAGTCTATTGAAATAATCTGCCCTGTCTGTCCTAGTTCCTGTTTAACAATGCCATATGGATCATACCACACCTTTTCATTTTCATCCTTTGCAAGAATATAGGAGCCTCTGCTGTCTAAAAGTGCGCTGGTTAAATCAAAATCAGGAAAAAAGATTTGATTCAGTAAATCTACTGGGATATTATTTTCGTCGTATTGAGTTAGCCAGGTTAAAATATTTCCATTTGATATAGGTGCATGGTTATTAGGGGGTTCTCCAATAAAATAATGCATTTTTTCTCCTCTAATTTTCATTGCATTATTTATAATATTAATTAGGTGAGGATAGAGTTACAGATTTTATAGAACTGTCATTTAATCAAGGTTAATTCGCTTTATTATAATTTTTAAATAATAAAACAATAATGCTATTGCGGGGATTATTACTAGTAATGGTATGTGGATATATGTTATTGTGAATGATAGCCCTATGTATATGTGCTGAGGATAATTTTTTGCTATTAGCATGGAAGCTACTAAAACCAGTATGCTAAAGGGCAAAGCCAAGTTTTTGGTATCTCTTAACTTCATAAGCTGAGCAGTACCCAGCATTGCTCCAAACATAAAATAACTTATTTTAATAAAGGCTACAATTACTAAAATAAGAAGAACAAATATATCCATTCTATCAAAGGTGCTTCCAGCGTGCATTAGCTTTAGTGTTTGAAGAAGAGGAAAAAGAGAAGTAGAGGCATAATCTACTCCAAGTACAGAGATAAATAATATAGTGTTTAATGATAGAAGAATTCCCTCAGATATAATGGCAAGCACCGCAGCTTTCCTAACCCTTGATTTTTCAACAACATAAGGATAAAACATAGTAAATAATGCAGTTTCTCCATAGGGAAAACCCATTAGCTGCCATCCTTTTTTTGTAATATCAATTATTCCGCTTTCCAATACAGGTTTAAGATTATAAAACTTTAATGCATTAGGGGTTGTGCTGATAAAAATCCATTCTAGTATAAAAAAAGCTAACATAAGCCAAAAGAAAATATAGGTTAACCGGCAGAGATTCTCAAGGCCTAAAAAGGCAGCATAACCGATCACTGACATTAATAATATTGCAATAATATAAGATGATAGCATTGTCATTGCAGTGGTTAATGTAAGTTCTATTATATCTCTTAAAACTCTTGATGCCTCATATGCAAAAAGTATTGTATATAGTACACTTAAAGAATACCCTAATATTTTTCCGAAGATTTTAGGCATATAGGTTACAATATTATCCTGAGGATACTTTTTCCACAAACTTGTGTATATAATTTGAAAAAGTATCCCGAAAAACATATAAATAAACATAACTAGCCATGCATCTTGCTTCGCTTCAGGTGTTATTAAAAAAAACAGGGCACTTCCAGCGGGAACTAATACTATAGCAGCAAATAGCTGCGATGCGGATATTTTTATATTCATGCTAATTAGTCCTTCTTTCTATTATTTTATTGGTTTGGAAATAACACCTGGTCGTTTAACTGATGAATTTACCTTAACTTCTACCTTAATATTAGGAAAGATATTATCCCAATCCTTTTGTATTTTATTCCAATAGCTTGGATTTTCTCTATGAATTATCCCTCCAAAATCAAATATATCAGCTTTAAATTCCTCTTGAGCAGCATATAAAGCAAGATTTACTTCGCTTTTTATAGCTTTATTTTGTGTTAAACTTAATTCGTCCATTATTCTATAGTCTTTCATAGGATCAAGAGTTTCCTGCAGCTCAACTAAATTTCCCTGCTCATTTATAGTTATCTGCATTTTTATAGTGTTACCTGTTATTATTGGTGTTATTTTACTTTTAGATCGTAATATATGAAAGGAAACTTTATTATTACCATGTATAGTTGATGCTATGTATCCGTTTTGAACACCCCCTTTAACCCACTGCATTCCTCGTGTTTGGTTCATATCAAGGAATCCAATCAGCTTACCTTTTTTAAATACTGCTGTTCCTGATATTTTGAAGGTGGCATCTGTATTGGTATTTTTTACAAGATCAATAACACCCATTGTAGGTGCCATTGTCTTCCTTGAAACAGCATTGGCAAAATCTAATCTAGAGGTTACAGTTACGTAACCCTTTGAGGTCTGTAATCTTAATAAATTTTCAACAGTCTCTGAAGGTACTTTATCAACGGCGGTTTTGGCATTTATTATATCAAAAGCAGAACCTTTTGTTACAAGCAATACATTATCTGGTCTGGATTCATAACCCCTTAATAATTCATCCAAAAGAAATGTTATACCAGATTGAGCCAAATCTTTACCTATTAACACATATTTTGTATGGCCAAAAAATAAGTTTTTACCAGTTTCTGTGGAAAAGCGGGTCAATGCATCTCTTGGAGTATCACCTATACTGCTAAAAACCAGAACCTCTGATGGAGTTTGCTGTCCTCCTCCCATTTTACCTGACATGCCGCCAGAGGGTTCTTTTTGAGGATTTAATACCTGAACTGACAAGAGGTATTTACCATCCGGTGTTAAATCAAATCCCTGTGCTACTACTATTGATAATTTATTAAGTTCCTGTTTTGTTTCCTTGCAGCCAGTAGCGGGAAATATAAGAAGGACTATCGTAAATATTAAAATAATTTTTTTCATAGATTACTCCTAATTATCTTGTGATGTATTATCCTTTTCTTTATTTATAGCTTCTAAATGATTTGTTTGTTTTGCTTGTATAGACTGCTTTCCTGTAATAAACCAAGGTCTTTTAAATTTAGCCCATATAGGACGCCTCATAAATACATCAGGTAATTCACTTGAAATAAAGGGTGCCAATGGTTCTAGATATGGAATGCCAAAGGAACGCAGCGATATAAGTCTCATAAATAACATTAGAATACCGCAGATTAAACCTAGCAAACCTAGGGAACCTCCAAGTAATGTAAAAATAAATCTTATAGGTCTCACTGCCTCATACATATCTGGGACTGGTGTTGTAAATGAAGCAATAGCTGTAAGTGACACTACAATTACCGTTGCTGTACTTGCAATACCTGCTTCTACTGCAGCCTGCCCTAATACCAATGCTCCAACTACACTTACAGCCTGCCCTACAGCTCTAGGCATTCTCACACCAGCTTCTCTTAATATTTCATAAACGAACAGCATTAAAATGCACTCCATTAAACCTGGAAAGGGTATACCTGAACGTGCTTTTACAAAACTAGATAGTAAGGGTGTCGGAATAAGTTCCTGGTGAAAAGTTGTGATTGCTACATATGCACCAGGCAATGTAAGAGAAAAGATAAAGGAAATATATCTAATCCAACGATTTATGGTAGCTGCAATAAATTTTAAATAGTAATCCTCACTGGTAGTTAGAAACTCCATAAAAATTGCTGGTACAGTTATAGCTAAAGGTGTTCCATCTGTTAAAATGGCAACGCGTCCCTCTAATATCTTGCCCGCTGCAACATCTGGTTTTTCTGTTGAGAATATAGTAGGGAAATTGCTGAGAGGCTCATCCTCTATATATTCTTTTATATAGTTAAGTCCAAGTACTGCATGTATATCAATTTTAGTTAACCGTTCTTTTACCTCATTAACTATTTTTGGATTTGCTATGTTTGAAAGATAAGCAATTTTAATATTTGTTTTTGTCTCTCTTCCTAATATAAATGGTTCTATTTTTAAATGTGTACTTTTAATTCTTTTTCTTATGAGAGCCACATTAGTAGATAAGGATTCTGTAAATCCCTCCCTCGGGCCGCGAATAACACTTTCTACATCAGGTTCTTCAATATTTCTGCTAGGTGGGTTTTTAACATTTATTACAAGTGCTTGACTTAGCCCATTTATAAATAAAAGAACGTTTCCACTCAGTATTGAATCTACTACCATTTTCATATCTGTATATATATACTTGTTATTTATACCAAGCAAGTACTTTGAGTATTCTAAGCTGCCTGGATTATAAGTGAAGTTTTCATTTTTATAAATTAATTTTTTGATAATAGTTTCTTCAACAATTTCTGTTGTAACCATATTATCTATGTACACGAGCATAGCACTAATATTAGGGTTGTTTGTAATTTTTACCTCCCTAATAATCAGATCCGAGCAGTTATTAAATATTAGCTTAATAATATCTCTATTGTTATTTAGTAAATGCGAAATTTTAATATTTTCATAGTTAAACGCTGTGGGATTTTTATTGGTATTTTGATTTTTACTAGCATTGTCCCTTAGCGAAAAGATAATTTTTATAAGCTCAAACATGCAATCCACCTACTTTATGTGTATATACATATTATGTGTTATTTTGATTATTTTATTATTTGTTTTTTACTGCTAAATACCATGAACAGTTTTAAGGGAATGTATTTTAAAATTTGAGGAATAATATTCTGGTAATTAATAAAGGCATATTTGATGATTTAGTACGGAGGATAAAATTATGGAGAGAGAACATAAAGGGTTGTCTGCATGGCAGCTTACAATGATGGCACTGGGTTCAGTAATAGGAGGGTCATTTTTTCTTGGCTCAGCGGTAGCTATTCATGCTGCAGGACCAGCCGTTTTAATAACTTATGTGTTGTGTGGAATACTAGTTTATTTTATACTTTTTGCTTTATCTGAGATGACTGTAGCGAATCCAGACTCTGGCTCATTTCGTGCCTTTGCAGCTGAAGCCTTTGGACCTGGCGCTGGGTTTGTTATTGGATGGGTATATTGGACTGGAATGACTTTAGCTATGTCCAGTGAAGCCACCGCTATATCAATTTTGGCACGTCAGTGGATTCCGGGTATATCTATAGCCTTGCTTGGAGGATCGATAATAATTGGTGTTACACTGCTTAATTTATTAGGAGCCGATAAATTAAGTAAGCTGGAGAGCAGTCTAACATCAGTAAAACTTCTTGCCATAGTTGCTTTTATAATCATATCGTTACTATTGATTATTGGCCTGATGCCAGGGGCTTCACCAATTGGCGCAGGAGAATTGATTAGAGAACCTTTGGTGCCGGGAGGAATAAAGAGCCTTGCCGGAAGTATGATTGGAGTTATGTTTGCTTATGCAGGTTTTGAAGTAATTGGGCTGGCTGCTTCAGAGACGGAAAATCCCAGAGAAACAATCCCTAGAGCAATTAATTATACGGTCATAAGTCTTGTAGGACTATTTGTACTTTTCGCTATTACTCTTCTTCCATTAATCCCTACAGCTAGTGTTAATGAAAGTGTAAGTCCAATGGTAGCAGCTCTTGATAGGAGAGGAATCAGGTGGGCAGGTAATGCAATTAATGTAGTATTAATTACAGCTATGCTTTCCACTATGCTGGCAGCTATGTTTGCTCTTGGAAGAATGATAAGATCCCTTGCGGATGAAGGCCACGCTCCTAAATGGCTTGATGATGAAAAAGATGTTCCTTATAGAGGTATATTATTTTCGGGGGCTGGCATGCTTGTGGGATTAGGCTTCGGTCTTATGTTTCCGAGTGTATACCTGTTCTTGATAAGCGCTGGTGGTTTTGCATTACTCTTTACTTATGCAGTAATTATGGCATCCCATATACGTTTTCGTAAAAGGAATGGGTGCTCAGCAGCAGGAAGGTGTAAAATGCCAGGATACCCCTATACCTCCTGGACGGCTCTGATAATTATGATTATTTCTATGTTAAGCATGCCTTTTATACCGGGGCAGGAATCAGGGCTTATAGCAGGGATAGTATTCATAGGTATATATTCTTTAATTTATGGTGCAATGATATTTGTTAAAAGAGGGGAAAAAGGCAGAAACACAGGCAGACCATTTAATATGAGGTATGAGGCTAGGTTGTTAGAAGAATTGTCAAAAGAGATTATTGAAGAACCTGATAAGAAAGATAAAGATAAAATAAAATATAGAGATTAAATAACCTATATTGTCAAAATTGAAATACAATCCACGTGTTTGATTTATTTAACAAAAGGCACGTGGATTTTTAGTTGTTATATTATTTCGGAATTCTACAAATTATTACATATAATGCAATATATAATATTGTTTATAAACAAGCTTCATTACACGCAGGGAAGTTCAACATTTGCAATTATAATTATGGAGGCTAACAACAATTAATCTATAGATATAAAAATTTATAAATAAATAATGAATTTTTATAGTTAACTACGTGCATAATATATTTGGGTGATAAATATGAAATATTATGCTATTGGAGAGTTTGCTGAGCTAATTGGAAAAACTGAGCAGACCTT
>JAUZPI010000090.1 GCA_030706015.1 Bacillota bacterium | reverse complement strand
TATTATGTTTCTGTTTTAGTTGAGGAAAATACTAAAATTAATGATAAGCCACATTCAGAAGGAATAGGTGTAGACCTTGGCTTAAAAAACTTTGCAATTTGTAGTAATGGACTAACTAAAAAGAACATCAATAAAACAAAAACAGTAAAGAAAGCTGAAAAGAAATTAAAACGTGAACAAAGAAAGCTTTCAAGGAAATATGAGAGTTTGAAAATAAGAAATAAAAAAGAGAAAGGAGAAGCTACTCGTCAAAATATCCAAAAACAAATAGTTAAGGTACAAAAGCTTCATCAAAGGCTTGCGAATGTGAGAACTGACTATATTAATAAGACAGTAAATGAATTAATAAAGCAAAAACCAAGCTTTATAACAATTGAAGATTTAAATGTAAGTGGAATGATGAAGAATAGGCATTTAGCCAAAGCAGTAGCACAGCAAAAGTTTTATGAGTTTAGAACTAAACTTATTTCAAGAGCTAATCAAAATAATATTGAGGTAAGAATAGTTGATAGATTTTATCCCTCATCAAAGTTGTGCAGTTGCTGTGGCAAGATTAAAAAGGATTTAAAACTTAAAGATAGAGTTTACAAGTGTGATTGTGGATTTTCTATGGATAGAGATTTAAACGCAAGTATTAATCTTAAAAATACTGCAAAATACAAGATAGCTTAAAAATCAAAAGTTCTTGTATGTGTACCCAAGGCTATTTGGGGAATTTACGACTGTGGAGTGCTATACAAACTGTAGTAGCTTAGGCAAAGCAGAGTACGTTGAAACAGTAAAAATCTCAATATGTATACATTTGACCATATTTTGAGTAGCAGGAAATAAATTTGGAGATTGAAGAATACCCTCTAGAAGATAAAATCTTTAACTTATTTACAAAATATCATCATATCATAACTAAAAACTTTATAACCCTGCTTAATGAGAATCTTAAGCCAAATATACAGGATGAATTAGAATTTGAAGCCCTGCTTAAAGCCTTTCAGGTTATTTGGGACAACTTCCTTGACTACTGGAAGCTTAAAAACATCAATGTTTATACAGACTATAATACAAAGGTTGCTAAAAATATAGCTTTCAGTGATATTTCCTTCGAAAATTTTATCCGAGGCATGGATTGTCTTCAAAAAAGCTATGTTGATATATTGGTAAAAGACCTAGATGTAAGCCTTGTAGGTCAATGCTTAATTCTAGTAAATAACCTGTACTGTAAAACTATATCTAACACTACACTGGAGTATTTTAATGCAAAGGATACTACCCTTACAGCATTAGTAAAATTATCAGAACTAAGAGATGATGTTACAGGTAATCATAATCATAGGTCTAGGGAGTATGCTGTCTTATTGGCAAAAGAGCTTAATCTATTGGATGGATTTATTATGAATATGAGTAAAGCCAGCTTGCTCCACGACATTGGTAAAATAGGGATTAAGGATGAGATATTACTGAAACCAGGAAAGCTTACTGACCAAGAATTTGATGAAATGAAAAAACATACTCTTATAGGTGCAAAAACCATAAATAATGTTATAATCGTAGATCACTCAATACATGACTACTTATATATGGCTATAGATATTGCCCTATGTCATCATGAAAAATATGATGGTAGTGGTTATCCTAATAAATTAGCCGGTGATGAAATACCATTACCTGCAAGAATTTTCGCTATAGCCGATGCTTATGATGTTATCACTTCAGATAGACCTTATAAAAGGGCATTAGACCATGAAGAGGCTGTAAAAAGAATAGTTGCTGACTCTGGTAAACACTTTGATCCATATATAGTAGACGTGTTTCTAAGAATTCAAGATAAATTCAAATTAATAAATGACAAATATAAGAGCATAAGCACCTCTGCTAATCCATAAAATATCCTTCTAAACTTTAATTAAATATGTCACATAACTAAATAAACCTCATAAACTATCATATGTTTCAAAATATAGGAACATTTCAGCTATGTTTATAAGGGGGATATTTGATGAAAGATATATATAATAGCGCTTTATACAGATATCTAAGCAGTAGTAATCTAAACTTATTAATGAAAATAAACCAAATTAGAAAAAATCAAACTCTCACCTTTGATGAGATTAAAAATCTTCAAGAAAAACAATTAAAAAAATTATTAGAATATGTATTAACTCACTCTATCTTCTACAAGAACTATTATGCATCAAATGGCATTACTTTAGATAAGGTACACAAGGTTTCCTTTGAAGACTTGCCTATCATCGATAAGGAAATTATCATGGAAAATTATGATGATGTAGTTTGTGATAAAAACTTAAAGAGAGTTGACCTAGAAAAGTTTTTAGACGATCCAGGGAATGTTACAAAAAAATATAAAGATTACTATGAGGTAATTCATACATCGGGTTCTAGCGGTACTTTAGGCATATTTGCCTATAACGCAGAGGAATGGAATGTACTTAGGGCTTTAGGTATAGCTAGAACTTCTAAGCTAAAGCTAAAACCTTTCAGGAAAATAAAATTTGTATTTGTTGGCGCCACTGATGGACGCTATGCTGGCATATCACTAATACGCGGAGTTCCGCCACTGTTTACCAAGCTATTAACTATAAATATAAATAGTCCTATAGATCATATCGTTGAGCAGGTTAATAACTATCAACCAGATGTTTTAAGCGGTTATGCCTCAGGAAACTTTATGCTAGCGCAGGAACAATTAAAAGGAAATTTAAACATAAAGCCAAGTAAAATAATATGCAGTGCTGATCTTTTAACTGATTATATGAGGGAAACCATAAAAGATGCCTTCAAAATTAATCCAATTAACATGTATGCAGCTTCGGAATCCATTGGAATGGCTAGTGAATGTGAGGCTTATCATAATCTTCACTTATTTACAGACTTATATAAGTTTGAGGTAGTAGATAAAGATTTGAAACCTGTACCGCCGGGTGGCTCCGGAAATCTTATATTAACTAATCTATTTAATTACACTGAGCCTATTATAAGATATAAAATGAATGATGAAATCATTATTGATGATACTACCTGTAAATGCGGATGGCCATTTCCAATTTTAAAGAATATCTCTGGCAGACAAGAGGACTTTTTATGGTTTGAAAAATCTGATGGAACTAAAGAATATATACATCCTTTAACCTTAGCAGTATTCTTTGTAGAGGGCTTGATAAAGTTTAGATTTATACAAACTAGTACTAACAGTCTCTTAATGAAAGCTGTGGTACATGGAAATAAGAGTAGTATATCTTCTGCAATTTATAATAAAATAAATGAAATCCTTACTGAAAAAAGGCTGAATACAGAAGTCAGTTTTGAACTAGAAATAGTAGAAAGACTAGCTAATGATAGCCGAACCGGCAAATTTAAATTAATAATACCTTTTAAGAACTTGCCCAATACAGCTTCCGATGAAGGAAAATAATGAATATCCATTTTCACCCTCATATTATCCTTTACTAATAAAGTATTTAAAAAGGACTATAAGTTTAGTTACTTATAGTCCTAATTTATTACTCTACTGTAAATTTATCAGTTTGTAATTTTAGTGTATTAGCTATCTCGTTTAGTCCATGAACAGTTGTCATTATCTGTTCCATATTTGCACTTTGCTCTTCCATTGATGCAGATATCTCCTGTGTATTAGAAGCAGACTCTTCTGATAACTGTGATATCTCCTCAATTGTCTGTATAACTTCTTCTTTATTTGAGTTTATTAATGTAATGTTTCCAATCAGACTATTAATCTGACTTATGATACTTTTTACACCATCCTGAATTGATTCAAAGGCCTTACTTGTAGCTTCTGAAACTTCACCAGTCTTATGTATAACTTCTATAGCTGAGGACATTTCTGTCTTAACTTCTTTTGTCATATTCTTAAATTCATCTATAATAGCTTCGATTTCCTTAGTGGATTGCTCTGTATCACTTGCCAGCTTCTTAATTTCATTTGCAACTACAGCAAATCCCTTACCAGCTTCACCTGCTCTTGCTGATTCTATAGAAGCGTTAAGAGCTAATAGATTAATCTGGCTTGTTATACCTTTAATAGTTCCTGCTATATTACCTATAACATTGGATTTCTCATCAAGAGTATCAATTTTTCTTCCCACATTATCTGAAACATCTTCATTTTCTTTAACAATAACCTGAAGTCTATCAATATGCTTCATACCTTCATTATTAGCTTCTTGAGTATTACTAATGTACTCTTTAATAACTTCAGTATTGTTATTTATACCCTCAATTTGTTTTGCTAATTCATCTAATTTTTCAGTTCCAGTTAGAGTATTTTGAGACAAGTCAGTGGAAGCGCTTGCCATGTCATTAATAGCATTTGCTACTGCTTCAATAGCGGTAACATTTATCTTTATTATATTGTCTACTTCATCTGAACTATTAGCTACTTTATTTGCGCTCTCCATTATAGAAATTATAAGTTTCTTTAACTCTGCTCTCATAGTTATTAGTGCTTGTGCCATAAATTTTAATTCATCATTGCTTTTTATGCTGATTAGTTCATCGTAGGACTTTTGGTCGAATTTAAAATCGAAACGGGATGTATTGTCTAGTACTCTTGTTACTATATTGATGTTTTTGCTGATCCTGTTGATAAAAAGAATTGTAGTTATTATGTTTACTATTGTTACACATATAACGCCTATGACCAAAAAGTGACTCTTGGTGGTTATGATACCCTCCATGGTTAAAAACTCATGCACCGAAAGAATTATATTACACAATATAACAATTCCGAATGACAGCAGCAGCTTCTTTTTAATGGACAAATTCATGATATTCCTCTCCTTATATTACTTATATTATTAACCCCTACACTGTACTTTCACATTATAAATATGCTATAATGGTAATACCCAAATATTACATTATATATTATTTTTCGACACTTTAAATTATATACAAGTTATTCCATAATATCAATATTTATTTTTACAAAATTTAAAAACTAATTAAAAAGCAACCCAGATCTAGCTTCTAGATTGCTCTCCTTTTTCTAAAAGGATTAATTGAATCTTTTTCTATAACCGCATTTTCTACATAATTCTTCAACAACTTCTCTTCTTGAAAATCCATTAAAAAGATTAGCTGCTCTCTCTCCATTTACTATTTCAGTAAAATTGGTTTCATGAATATTTCCAAGATTAATAATACCTTCTCCATCAAGACAACAAGGCACTACAGTTCCATCCACTAATATTCCTACCTGATCTCTTAACCCATAGCAGAATCCGTTGCCTTCATCTTCATTCTCTCTTAAACCTGGCCACTTAAATTCATAGGCTTGATTTAGGAAGATTCTATCTGAAATTTTAATTCCTCTTCCTGGCTCAATCTTTTCTTCAATTTTGTAGGGTAGATTAAAGGCATTTTCAATAATATTTAATATATAATTATTCTTTTTTCTTCCTAGATTTACTGTATTATCTGCATCTAGATTCCAAAGCCTTAGGGCTATATAAGTATTACTTTTTTCGGTAGCTTCTATTGCAAAAGAAATTATATTATTAATATACTCATCCTTATTAGTTGAATTTTCATTTCCATCAAAACTATGAAGCGAGAAATTAATTTGCCTTAATGCAGGCTTTTGGATTAATTTGTCCTTAACCTTATTAATAAGAGTTCCGTTAGTTGTAATATTAACTTTAAAACCTCTTTCATAGCTTAAATCTAAGAACTTATCTATATCTGGATGTAGAAAGGGCTCTCCTTTAATATGAAAATATATATGTTCTGCATGCCCCTTTATTTGATCTAGTACATTGCTAAAGGTTTCTATTGTCATAAATTCTGGTTTTCTTAAGGTTTCAGGGCAGAAACTACAGGAAAGATTGCAAACATTGGTTATCTCTATGTAAAACTTCTTAAATTTCTTCATTAGTATACCTCTACTCTATTTATATGAAATTTACATTACCTAAAATATAATAGCTTATACAGCTCTAATTATAAAGTGATTATTTTTATCAATTGCTAGAAAATAAAAAACGTAAAACTCAAGAAATACAACTAGTTAAATATCTAGGCATGATGTGGGCAAGTGATGACCCTAATAATGACGTTGATTTATGTGCTTTTGTTGTCCATGATATAAAGCTTATGCGTAAGGTATTAAAGGTATCTAGAATCTCCTATTATAAGTACTCCTCTATAAGTACTCCTCAAAAATGTGAAGAGTTAGCTACAAAAATTGCATAAAAAGTTCAACTTTTTGTGTGTAATATATTGACATAATTCCACGATAATACTACTATTACTAATATGGACAGAAAAAAGGAATATTAGTAATTCGCGGATATTCTATTGATGATTTAGTTAACAATGCAACACTTCAAGAAGTAGCTTATCTTTTAATATATAATAAACTTCCTAATATCAAAGAATTAGAAAAGTTTCATATGAAATTAAAGTAAAATAGATATATTCCAGAAACTATACAAGACCTTATCTGTACTATGAATGATGCTGCTCCTACAGTAGTGTTACGTACTGCTGTATCTATGCTTGCTAATTATGATAAAAACATTGAAGATAACAGCATAGAAGCAACAAGAAATAGAAGCCTACGTTTAACTTCTCAATTACCAACAATTTCAGCAATTCTTTATAGATATCGCAACAATCTCCCATTTATCGGAATTAGTAAAACTCTAAGTCATGCTGCAATAACAACATTCCTTGGACCTTTACATGGAGGGTCAATTGAGCAAACTATGAAAATGTTACGCGAAGTGGAAACTCCAGAACATGTTCATTTTAGGTCGTATATTAGGATGGTCTGCAAATGTTCTTGAACAATTAGAAAACATTTTTCTTATTCGTCCTATTATGAATTATATTGGTGAAAAAAACGTGATTATATTAAAAGATAATATCAATAAAAAATTTTATTTAATCTGCTCTTATTCGCAGAAGATTGGGGATTAATTATGTCTAATATTATAGATTTAGAAAATTTAAACTTATTACATAGTTTCTTTTTAAAAAGCTCTAAACTTTATCCAGACAACTATGCACTTTCAATTGAAAATAACAAATGGACTTATTCAGAAATTGAAGATAAAGCAAGATGCTGGGCAAATGTATTATTGAAAAACACTAATAACAGCTTATCTAGGGTTGGTGTCTTTGGAAATAAAAGCTATACTGCTTATGTAGGTGTCTTATCAAGTTTATTTTCAGGGGCAACTTATGTACCTCTTAATGAAAAGTTTCCTAAAGAAAGAACATTGTCAATGATAAATCAAGCAGAACTTGATGCAATAATCGTAGATGAGCAATCCTTCCCTATATTAGAAGAAATGATTTCTTTTTTAGAAAAACCTTTGCTAATATTGTGCCCAGACACAATTATTAATAAATCATTAAACTGTAATATAACTATTTTTGATAAAAATGCACTTGAAAATTCTGAGCCATTAGAAGTTTTACCAGAAGTAAACGAAGATTCTTTTGCTTATCTTTTATTTACATCAGGAAGTACTGGTAAACCAAAAGGTGCTCCTATAGCTCATAAAAATGCAGCAAGTTTTCTTAAATATAATCTTAATAAATATAAATTTGCTCCAGAAGATAAATTCACTCAGACTTTTGATTTAACTTTTGATTTATCTGTATTTGATTTATTTATGTCATGGGGATGCGGTGGATGTCTTTGCGTTATGCCGCCAATACAATTAGTATTATCGCCTTTTAGATTTATAAAAGAACATGGAGTTACTGTATGGTTTTCTGTACCTTCAATCATTTCACTTTATCGTAAAAAGAAATCATTGAAACCAGATTGTTTACCAACCTTAAAATGGTCTCTATTCTGTGGTGAAGCATTGACACAATCTTCAGTTGAAGCATGGCATAAAGCTGCACCACAATCAAAAATTGAAAATTTATATGGACCTACTGAATTAACAATTGCCTGCGCATCATACAGCTGGAATGAAGATTCTTCCTCAAGGGAATGTACTAATGGTCTTGTTCCTATTGGTAAAGTTTTTAATACGTTAGATAGTATAGTTGTCGATGAAAATAATATACCTGTTAATGATGGTGAAGCTGGAGAATTATGTGTGTCTGGTCCACAAATGTTTAGTGGTTATCTAAATAATGAAGAGCAGACCTTAAAGCGCTTTGTTGAAATTGAATCTAAAAAATATTATAAAACAGGTGATATGGTAAAACTAGAAAAAGATCATTATATTTATTTAGGAAGAATGGATCATCAGATAAAAGTTCAAGGATTTAGAATCGAGCTGGGTGAAATTGAATCTGTAATACGTTTTAATGATAATGTCATAGAAGCTGCTGCAATACCTTGGCCTATAGTAGACGGTGAAGCACAAGGACTAGTTGCTTTTGTAAGTGGAAATAATATAAATGTAGATGAATTAATGGAAACATGTAAAGCTCATTTACCTTATTATATGAATCCTAATCGTATATATATATTAAAAGATGTTCCTTATAATTCAAATGGAAAAATTGATTATAACGCTCTTAAGAGGAGATTAAGTGAGGGGTGCTAGGATGAATAATACTTTTGTGCGAAATTTATTCAGATAATCTTCAACATACCGGAAATAACAACCCCTTTGCCTAATATGTCATAAGTTTAAATGTAATCCTCTTTCATTGTAGAAGGCCATAATTCATTATAAGCAGTTTTATTAAGTGTTTTCTCTTCCATCTCCTCAAATCCACATTTTTTACATTTAAATCCAATGTATCTGTCTGGTTCATCAGGCTGAAATGGGATTGATGGCAATTCCTCATATTGAATTGCTTCATTCTTTAGCTTGTCGCAGTCCCCCTTTTATCTACCCAATCGCTAATATATTTCTTACCACTTCTATTGCACCTTTTCATAATAACTGATTACCTGAAAAATCCCTACTTTTTCTATAGTTATCCACAGTGCTTGCGCGCACAGTTTCCTAAACAAAAAAAGCCATGGCGATAACCATGGCTTTTTCAACTCTGTATTTAATTCACTCTAAGAGGACGTTCAGTTAAACTATTTTCTATGTCAATTAACTCTTGTTTATACTCTTTGTAATCAGCCTTATTAATACATGCTGTTATTATATAGAAGCTTCCTTTTGTCTCTACTATTGTATCAACAAAACTTATTTCTTTACCATTAATAGACCCCTCATATTCGTATTGTATTGCTGCACATTTATTTACCCTTTTATGTACTGGCAAAGCTTGTATCATGTTTTTACCATCTTTTTTATAGCCCGCTGCTATATTGCTATAATAATTGTCTAGTGAAATATCCCCTAGCTTGATCTTGGAATCTCTGACAACAAAAATCCCTCTATCCTTATCAAAGGCCTGCAAAGATAAACTAAACCTGCCGCTAGTCTCTTGTTCATCCTCCTGCCAATCTATAGGTGCAGTTAATGTGAATCTTCCATCAAAACTCAGAAAATCTGTGGTTTCATCATCATAGTAATCAGCTTCATCACTGCTGTTATCATCATACTGATTATTACGGAAATTACTATTCACACTAAAACTATTTTTTTCTCTAGTGTTAATATCTTTAAAAAATGCTGCTAGTCCAACAATCATAAGGCCCATAAGGCACAACATTACACTTGACGATATAGCACCAATTATTATGAGGTTCTTATTACTCTTCTTTCGAATTACATTATGTGTATATGTATTATTGAGCGTGCCATAACTAGGGTTAAATTGTGATATCTGCTGCTGATAAGTATAGCTAATGCTATTATCTGCATACCTTTTCTCTTGAGGAATTTGATTTGTATCTTTTATTTTGCTAATATCAATTACCTTTGTACCTGCAATCCTATCATGTAAACACTTACGGCTGACATCCACAATAAGTAAACTATCTACAATAATGTATATTGGAATTAATGCTAATAATCCATTAACTATATATCTAAGCAGCACATTGGATATGAATCCCCCGTTTACTTCCGTTCCTTCTTTAACTATTTTGATTCCAAATACCATCTTTCCAAGAGTTTGTCCCTTAATGGTTAGAAAAGTCATCTGGACAATGCTTACTATTGCTGCAAGAGAAAATAATCCTATGAAAACTATCTTTGTTTCAAAGGAACGACCAAATATTAAAAATATTACTCCCCATAAAACTATTAAAATTACAGCAAGAATATCTATTATCTTAGCCATGAGCCGTTTTTCTATACTAGCTAAATTCTTCTCTATAGTGCCTTCAGTCAACTGCTGCACCTCCTCATTATATATAGATTAATTGTATAGCCAATTACTGTAAATGTAAATTAGTGTTTTTAGTTTTTAAGGCTATTATTTGTCCCCAAAAATTATATCCCTCTTATAGCTCTATGAAGCAGCTCTCTTTTATCTCTCCTACTAAAGCTGTCATTTATACATACTATTATATACCCTCCTGCTTTTGTTGCGTAGTATTGGAAATTATTGTACTTACAATATCCTAAAAGGATTCTTGTTCCTCTATATTTTACCCTATAGAAGCTTATTTTTTTTCGTTCTGATCTTTTGTTCATTACTCCTCATCTCCCTGTTAAAAATCTACTGTCACCTACAATTATACTATTTATGACGTTTTGTTCCATATTTTTTGTTTTACAAAAATATACTTTTTGCGATTATAAAATAACATAAAAAGGCAATTGTAATCTACCACTTTACATCTGTAAATAAATGTTACAAATCCGCGCTATATTTGTTGTAACCCGTCGTAATTCGAAGTATAATATTTCAAAAGCATTATAGAATAGGGGGTGTTTGTTAAAATTATTCTGAAACAAATTAAACGATACAGGATAAATTTAAGTATTACCCAAGCAGAATTAGCTCGAAAAATAGATGTAACTCGAATGTATATATGTAAGCTGGAGCATAATGAGTGTTTTCCCTCAATACAAATGTTAGAAAAACTAGCCGAGGCTCTAGAAGTATGTCCTCATAATTTAATTGATTTTTGTTCCCAATGCTCAAAATATCAATGCAAAAATAGGAGTGATAACGTAATAGATTGTTTATGATTAAAATGTGCTAAACACTTTTTTATTGGATTGAGATTTTATAATAGCTGAGTTATCTCTTGTATATATGAGCAAAGAGCTAAAACATTATTGGGGAAACTGCTATTGATGGAAAAGAAGTGACAGTGAAGTGATATTATCAACAAATAGAGAGTTCTTCAGATAACAAACTCTTACAAAAAAATAAAGCCCAATGAGGTGTAACCTCATTAGGCTTCAATTATTATACTGCTGTATTAACTTTATTCTTAGTAGCTTGGCTCCTCTGTGCGCTCGTCAACTGACTGGACATATACAGTTGCTGTGCCTTCTTTACACCGATCTCAGCCAACTTTTCAATTAGGTTTAATACCTGCAGCTGTTAGATTTCTGGATTGATTTTGTGAGCAATTACAATCCCTGTATTTATCTCTTGCAACAGTGTTTCAAGATTATTTAACAACGCCCCTATATTTACATTTTTCTTATTTACTAGTGGGAGCATAAACTTAATACTTACTATCCCCCACTACTACTGCAAAATAATTAATAATGTTAATTAGAATTTGGCACTTCTTATTCCTACAATATTTTAAGCTTATAATGGGCTATAATACTATAGCCCTAAAAGTGCCCTCCATGTATTTGCGCCTATAATCCCATCTGACACTAAACCATGATCCTTTTGAAATTTAATAACCCACTGCTTAGTCTGAGTTCCAAAAACTCCATCTACTGTAATGCCCAGCTTACCTTGTACCCATTTTGTTATATCACCTTGTGCACCTTGTTTAAGTAAAGGACATGCTTCAAGGGTTCTAGGACCTGCAATATTGTCTACTATAAGATTACCAAACCCCTGTTTATTTAATTCTGCTTGCAAAACAGACACAGAAGTATTAAAAGTAGATACCTGCTGCGTACCTATTGAGGTAGGTTGTCTATCAATTGTCTTCTGTATATCATTTATAAGCATATCCCAAGACTTACCGTATTCTTTTAGAAAAGCTATAGGGTCTTCATGGTCTGTCTCATGAAATGTCATAGAACACCAATAATGACTTACAATATTGCTGGCATTCCAATTGTGTCTCTTACAGATGTCAGCCGCCAGCTCTACGGTATTTTGATACATTGCATTAAATTTAGAAATATCATGACCATAGGGCATACACATTTCTAGACTTAAATATCTGTGATTTGCGCTTGGCCCAGCGTGCCAAGCAACCTCATTTTCAGGTATAGTCTGTATATCTGTATTCCAATCTACAAAGTAATGGGCTGAAGCTGCCACATATACTCTATTGAAGTAATCTCTGTTGTTTTGAGCAGTAGCTCCTTCATTATCAGTATCGTGAATAACAAGTCCAACTGGAGAAAGAGCTTGGTGGCTGCGATTTTTATTTATATATTCTTGCTGAACAGCAGCAGCTTTCACATTTGCAGGCATAAAAAAAGCAGTACCACTTAGTACTGCTGCCGATATAAAAGGTATTAATTTTTTACTTAACACATTAATAACCCCCTTATTTTTTTGTAAAAATAAACCCCAATAATGTTCCGATAATACCAGAGCATATTGAAGTCATAACTGCAATTTTTACCTTAGAAAAATCTTCAGCTGGCTTTTCTTCTATCTTTTCAAGCTTACTGCTTACATCCTTTATGCTATTCTTAATTTCATTTAGAATTACAAATATCATTTTAATCTGTTCTCCGCCGCTTGCCGAAAATTTCTCCACTTCGCCAAGTCTTTCATATATATCCTTAATATCATCCTTAATTCTAGTTACATCTTCTTTCATGTTAATGACCTGTATGCAATCTTTGCAGTTTTCCCCCATAATACGCCTCCTATTCTAGAAATTTTTCTATATCCTTTGTATTGCTAAATGTAAACTCTACTAAATCCCTGTGATTCATAATTATGTCTGCGTATGTATCTGGATTAACTAGTATTGCTATCTTATTTTCTAACGTAAGACTTAACCCTTCTATAACAGCATAGCCATGCCTATCTAGCTTTAGATTGTTAAAGTTAAGTAGAATGTTACCCTTATAATCAGCAACTCTCTTACAAAATCCAATTAACTCACTGGCTGATAACATCTGTTTAAAGGTGCATTCTAAATAATCTTCCTCTTCAACTATTTTATACAGAGAATCACATCCTTACTGTGTAATTAAATCTTGTCTTCCTTGCAATGTTAAATAAGCATCTATACCCTCTTTTAATTGAGGCTTCTTGCTTATAACATAATCGTAGGTATAAGCTCCATCTATAATTCTTTGAGCTAAATAATCTGCCATTTTATATACCTCCATTAAGAACCAAATCATCAATAGCTTTTTGCATTAGTTCTATTCTTTCCAAAAGAATCTCTGCTTGAGTTTTAGGTTCATCCTGTTCTTTTATTTCATTCTCTTCTGGCTTTGGTACAGCTAAAGATATGTCTTGTATACCCCATGCCGCACCATTCCATACTGCTAAGTGTTCACTATCAAGCTCTGGCGGCTCTACTGTTGTAGCATTGGCAGGAATTAAAAAAACTCCCGGCTCAAGGGGAGACTCGTCAGCATCGTCACATCCAATATATATTCCATTTGTATCATAATTATATATCTTCATAGTATCCTCCTTAATATTTTATACAAGCTAATAAAGCAATATTTTTAGGTCGTGTTTCACTTGCACTAGGTGTATAACCATCATAGCCATTAGTTGAACTTGGATAATTCAGTGCCCCACCAGATCCATATGTGGAATCACCGCCACCTAGCGCCGTTATTGTACCTGTGCTAGCTGGTGTCCAACCAGATTGAACCACTCTAAAACCATGCTTATGGTAACCAATACCGTCACTTTGTGAGGAAGCAAACACTCTTGATGTATCCACACCCTTTGAATCATCCCAACTTCTAATAAACTGACCTCTTAGATCTGGCAAGTTAAAGGTTGTTGAGCCATCCCCTGCACCAAATGTAGTTCCTATTGCCGCAAATAAAGATGCATAGTTGGTTCTACTTACTGCTGCACCATTAGCCTTTAACCATCCAGAAGGTGCTGTACTCATTGCAAAATAAGCTACTTCTACAGGTGGGGCTAGTGAAACCTTTAGTGAATTACTAAGTGTAGCTAATATACTTATATCGGATGAACCATCAAAACCTGCGCCTCCAGATACATCCCCTGTTAATGATATAGTTGTAGCATTAGCTAATTTTGTAGCTGTAGCTGCATTCCCTGTTAATTGTGAAGCTGTTATTGCACCATTAACTTTCAAATCATGGTTCACTGGTAAGTATGTGCAACTAGTTTGGACACCTGCAGGTAAATTAACGATAAACGGCTGTAATTCATAAAATTTAATATTACCTGTAGCTATTAATGGATTAAAGGCAATTTGACTATAATCAAATAAATTTTTTATATACAATTCTACAGTAGTTTGAGCAGTCGTATTAACTGTAGTAACTGCTACAAAGCAATCTTTATTTAAGGTATCATTTTCTGCTAGTATCAATTCCATGAGTGGTGGCATCCCTAATGGATCGTGCTGCTTAACTCTAAAATATATTTTACCTTTCTGCATGATACCTCCACCATTAGCATAATCAATAAATTCCATTATTGATTGTCCATCTTGATACTGCACTGCTATATCTACAGAAGCTACTTTTGTCCATTGTCCCGTATAAGTTGAATATGTATTTGAAGTTGAAAAACCTCTATATTTATAAAAATCTGCTGCCTGGTAGGTATCTAATGTGTCTGCATCCAACCCAGAGTTATGACCATCATTGCCTGTATGCCACACATTGTTTGAACCTATCTTTAAATTACTTATATTGCTAAAAACCGCATCCCTTGTAGCTGCTCTCTGTTGAATATTAAATAAAGCAATTGAAGCATTATTGTTATCAGTACCGTACAATACTAAATTATTATCTGACTGTAGTGTTAGTTTAGTATTTGTACCTCCTGAGGAATCCTTAAATACTAGAGCCTGACCGTTATTCATTGTTAAGGCACCAGTCATTGTATCTCCAGCTTTATTTAACTTGTTGTTGTTAAGATCCTCTAAGGTAGCCGTTGGCAGTGTCCTCCAGGAAGCTTTACCTGTAACTGACTTTATCATATAAGCTAGGTTAGAAAGTATTGTAGTCAG
>JAUZPI010000009.1 GCA_030706015.1 Bacillota bacterium | reverse complement strand
TGGTGGTATGGTTCCTCCTCTTGGAATTGCTATTGCAACTACTATATTTAAGAATAAGTTTACAAAAGAAGAAAGAGAAGCAGGTAAGACTTGTTATATAATGGGTCTAAGCTTTATAACAGAAGGTGCTATACCTTTTGCTGCAGGAGACCCTGCTAGAGTGATACCTTCAGCAGTTATCGGGGCTGCGGTTGCAGGCGCACTTGCTATGGTATTTAATATCGGACTTCCAGCTCCTCATGGTGGAATATTTGTAATAGCTATTGTTAAAGGAAACCCATTATTATACTTACTTGCTATCTTAGCAGGTTCCGGAGTAACAGCTTTATTGTTAGGAATTCTCAAGAAGCCAGTAACGGAAAAATAATTAATAATTACAGGAGTGTATTCTTTATTGAATGGACTCCTGTTTTTTTCTGTAATAGACTTAATTGAATTTTATGGTTTAAAAGGTGTAAAATATATATGGAGTGAAATTTAAAATAATAAATTAAAGCATAATAGGGGGCGACAGCATGAATGCATTGATAGAAGGTTGTGGAGCGGTAGGTTTGGCAATAGCTGCTGCTATTTACGATTTTGGATGGAAAGTAGATTTTAAGGCAGAAGGTAAAACTAAAGACGCAATAATTTCCAATGGGGTAATAAGAAGAGGGCTCTTTAAAGAAGTAATAATTCCTAATGAAGAAATAACTGCTTATGAAAGTTTGGATAAAATTGAGAACAAAAAATATGATTATATACTAATATGCTCAAAGACCACTAGTAATAATGAAATTGCAAAAGAAATATATGATAACTCATCTATTTTGAAGGAAAATGGAAAGATAGTTATCTTTCAAAATGGCTGGGGAAACGATGAAGCCTTTTTAAAATATTTTTCAAGAAATAAAATATATTCCGCCAGGGTAATAACAGGTTTTAGAAGACCAGAAAGACATATAAGTGAAATAACTGTACATGCTGCTCCAATTTTAATTGGAAGTATTTATGGTGAAGAAATACAAAGTGTAACTCCGCTTGCAGAAGCAATTAATGAAGGAGGAATTCCTTGTCAGATTACTGATGAGGTGGCAAAGGCTCTTTGGGCAAAAATGCTATATAATTGTTCATTAAATCCACTGGGAGCTATTCTTAATTTAACATATGGTCAGCTGGCTGAATCTGAACATACCAAATTTATAATGAATAAAATTATTGAAGAGATTTACGAGGTAATGAAGTTTGGTGGATATGAAAGTTATTGGAGTGATGCGGAGGAGTATAAAAAGGTATTTTATAAAGAATTGATTCCTCCAACTTATAATCATAGATCATCAACCCTCCAGGATATAGAGAGGAAGATAAAAACTGAAATAGACACTCTAAATGGAAGTGTAGTTAAATTAGCTGAAAAGTCTAATATTAAGGTGCCGTATAATACTATGATATACAATATGATTAAGGCTATAGAAGAAAGATTTTAGTGAAAGATTATTTGATTATGAAATGTAAAGAGTGGAATGAAAGAGAGTTCTAGGTAAGAGCTCTCTTGATTATTTTTTGGAAAATTATATTTATACTAAAATTATTTTAAAAATAATCGATAATCATAACAAATAATTAATTGTGTCTACAATTTGCGAGGTGTACAGATATGGAGGAGCAGCAGGAGCTTTTAGAGGATCAGTCTGAAGAGTTAACAGGTAATAATGAAAAACTAAAGGAACTTCTTCAAAAAAGTCAACTTCAGGCGGAAAAACTGCAAACTCAGCAGGAGGAATTAAGGCGTGCGAATTCCGAGCTAAAAGAACAAGCTAAAGTACTGAGGCTATCAGAGGAGAAATTGCAGGTTCAGCAAGAAGAGTTGAGAGTTTCAAATGAAGAACTTGAAGATAAAGCAAGGATTTTAGAGGAACAGAAAAAAGAAATTGCTAATAAAGCAAAGGAATTAGAAATTGCCAATAAATATAAATCTGAATTCTTAGCGAATATGTCCCATGAACTCAGAACGCCGTTAAACAGTATAATAGTTTTATCACAAATCCTTGCAGACAAAACAGATAATTCTCCATTGACAGAGAAGCAATTAGAGTTTGCTAGAACTATACATTCATCTGGAAAAGAGCTGCTTGAACTGATAAATGATGTGTTAGATTTATCTAAGGTTGAATCAGGAAAATTGGATATTGTATTTGAAACTGTTAGATTGAGAGATGTTCTGGAAAGTTTAGATAAGCAGTTTAGACAAATCGCAGTAAATAAAGGGTTAGAATTTTATACCTATATTGAAGAAATTGTACCTGAAATAATTATAACCGATGGATATAGGCTTCAACAGATTTTGAAAAATTTACTATCAAATGCGTTTAAGTTTACTGAAAAAGGAAAAGTAGAAATAAATATAGCTCTAACAGAAACGGAGAATAATACAGCCTTGAATATTCTTACAAATAGAATGATAAAAATTTCTGTAAGCGATACTGGTATAGGAATACCTGAGGATAAGCATAAGGTTATATTTGAAGCATTTCAGCAGGTTAATGGTTCTATTAGTAGGAAATATGGCGGCACAGGATTGGGACTTTCAATTTCATCACAACTAATTAATAAACTTGGTGGAAAAATAACTATTAATAGTAGAGAAGATAAAGGTAGTATATTTACTGTTTTTATTCTAGAAAAACCCATAAGTGATAACAATATGAATAGTACTAATAATTCACAGGCTAATAAAAAATTTGATTTGGAAAAAGAGTATGAAGAATTAGGAAAAAGACCTCAAGATTCTAAAAAAAATATGATTGCTGCTAATAAGAATTTTATTAAACCTGACATCAATAAAATTAATGTAGAAAATAAACAAAAGAAGAGTATGTTGAATGGAAGAAAGATATTAGTAGTAGATGATGATATGAGGAATGTCTTCGCTATTTCTAGCTTGCTTGAGGAAAATGGAGTAAAGCTAGTTATAAGTAGAAATGGACGTGAAGCAATAGAAAAACTAAAACAGAATGCTGATACAGATTTAGTTTTAATGGATGTCATGATGCCAGAAATGGATGGGTATACAGCTATGAAAGAAATTAGAAGAGAGGAGATCTACAAAAAGTTGCCTATTATTGCTCTTACGGCCAAAGGCATGATAGAAGATAAGTCCAAATGTATTGAGGCTGGTGCCAATGATTATTTAACAAAACCTGTTGACGTAAATAAACTTATAAGTTTGCTGAAAGTGTGGTTATACAAATGAAGGCTGGAGTAAATGATTTAAAATTAACAGATGAAGATATAGAGATTAAACTTATGTTAGAGGGAATCTTTTTAAAATATGGATATGACTTTAGAAATTATTCTTTTGCTCATATTAAAAGACGAGTTCTTCATAAGGCAGGAATGAGTAATATAAGTTGCATGTCAGAAATGATGAGGAAGGTTATATATGACAAGGAATTTTTTTATGAAATATTGTCGGAGTTTTCAATAAATGTTACGGAAATGTTTAGAGATGCAAGTTTTTTTAAGGCTCTCCGGAAGGAGGTTATGCCAGCGTTAGTCACATATCCTTTTATTAAGATATGGCATGCAGGGTGTTCTACAGGTGAGGAAGTATATTCAATGGCCATACTTCTTAAGGAGGAAGGGTTATATGATAGATGTCAAATATATGCTACAGATTTTAATGAAAACGCGCTAGGAAAGGCTAAAGAGGGCATTTATTCTGCTGATTCATTAAAAGATTTCGAGTTGGGATATAAACAGGCTGGTGGGAAAGGAAAATTTTCAGACTACTATGTTTCAAAACGTGGAGCATTAATTTTTGATAATTCTCTCAAAGAAAGAATAGTTTTTGCAGCCCACAATTTAGTTACCGATGGAGCTTTTGGAGAGATGAATATAATAGTATGCAGAAATGTACTTATTTACTTCAATAAGGAGTTACAGAATAGGGTGATAAAACTTTTTTATGACAGCCTTAGCTATAGTAGTTTCTTATGTCTTGGGTCTAAGGAAACTGTAAAATTTTCTAAATATGATGATTTATTTGACGCACTTAATGAAAAAGAAAAAATATTTGTCAAAAAAATAATAAGTTAAATTCCTGAAAAAGTTGATAAAGGTGGAGGTTGTGGTTTAAAAAAGCTAAAGAAAATGAAAGGTTAACAATAGTTCAAGAACCAAGTTGTGCTGAGGCAGACATTATGCCTTGGTCTGCAATTAATACTGAGAATGTAGATTATATACTGTGCATTAAGGATATAGTTGTACTTTTAAATAAAATATTAGGAGAGAAGCACATATGTTAACGGATAATAATATTGATATACTTTTGGTGGATGATAGGGTTGAGAATCTATTAGTTCTAGAGGGTATTTTGGATGGCATGGAGGTAAACATAATGAAGGCTACCTCTGGAAATGATGCTTTAGCTTTAATGTTAGAACATAACTTTGCGTTGGTGCTGCTGGATGTGCAGATGCCAGATATGAATGGCTTTGAAATTGCAGAGCTTATGAGATGCAGTCAAAAAACTCGGCAAATTCCTATTATTTTTATAACTGCAATAAGTAAAGAAAAGCATTGCATATTTAAGGGGTATGAGGTAGGAGCTGTTGATTATTTATTTAAGCCCGTAGAACCTATTATATTGAGAAGTAAAGTGAGTGTATTTATTGAACTTCACAAACAAAAGCTCCAACTTCAGACACAAGCTGAAATTCTTGAGGAGAAGATAAGAGAATTATTAGAATTGAGGGAGACGAATTGGAAGCTTGAAAAGCTGTCATCTATGGACGGATTAACTGGAATTAATAATAGGAGAAGTTTTAATGATCACTTGAGGTTTTCTGTTAACTGTGCCCAAAATAGGAATGAAGCTCTTTCCTTGATTATGATAGATATAGATTTTTTCAAGGCATTTAACGATAATTATGGACATTTAAAAGGAGATGAATGTCTAATTAGAGTTGCAAAGGCTATTTCAAAAGCCATTAGGATTAATGTGGATTTTGCTGCTCGATATGGTGGAGAGGAATTTATTATTATATCACCCGGTACAAGCATTTCTGAGGCGCTTGCACTTGGTGAGAAAATTAGAAAATGTGTTGAAAATGAGCATATAATTCATGATTTTTCAGGTGCAGCGGCATACGTCACAGTAAGTGTTGGAGTTACAACTACGTTTCCAAGCGGAGAAAATAAAATAGAAAACATAGTGGGTTATGCTGATAGAGCTCTGTATGAAGCAAAACAAAGTGGAAGAAATAGGGTGGTTAGTATAAAGAAATAATCTACCATAATAATCTTAAAATTACTTGCATACATATCCTAATTATGATATAATAGCATGGTAGGGATAAGTGTATTTATTTTTACAAGATTTAATTAGATCAACAACATTCTCTCCTTTAGGAAAGTTATTGTTAATCAGAGTTTAAATCTTAATATTTGGAAAAAGGAGGAATGTTGAAATGGCAGATAAGACTTTAGTTTGCAAAGATTGCGGAAAAGAATTCATATTCACTGAAGGCGAGCAAGCTTTCTACAAAGAAAAAGGTTTTGAAAATGAACCACAAAGATGTGTTGATTGCAGAAAAGCAAGAAAACAACAAAACAACAATAGAGGATTCAGAAGATAGTTTTGAGTTCAATACCCTGCAGGGTTTATCCTGCAGGGTTTTATTTATATATCATCTACAGCCTCACTATAGAGAAGCATAGTGGATTTGGTTCTATATTCCTGTTCTAAAGTTTCAAGAAGCATCTCATGTACATCTCCCATAAGTTCAGCTTTTTCTCTTTCCGATATGTCTAAAGTTGTTATAATTGTGGTATGTATACTGCTGCCTATATGAATATGAACTTCCCCGGCTATGTGATTATTTAGATATAGTGTATATACTTCACTGTAGGGAGTTCTTACAATCCTTGCATAACTCCAGTTTAGCTCATTGTCATCTTGATAATCATCTTCATCATAGTCTTCAAAATTATTTCTTACATCAACTCTTGGAGTGTCTTCTAGTTCCAAAATAATATCTTTGATATTATTTTCATTTATATCTAGGTCGTTTTTTATAAGAATTAGCAGCTCCTGAAACTTATCTCTTAATGCTGGCAGATTTTCAATAAATATAGTATAGTAACCTCCATAAGTATTTATATCAGCACTATATTCATCAACTCCTAGATATATTGTAAAGACAGGAACCTCGTCCTGGTGATGATGAAGTAATAAATCAGGAGTAAAGTAGTTTATTAATTCATTGGCGAAATCAAAGCTTAATTCTTTAGTTTTATCTGATATTTTTGAAAAACTAAAGATATCAAGAGTTGCATCTGCAATAAGACTCTCTCTTGGTAATTCATCTTGATCATTTATGGGATTGACTGCATTCACAAACAAAGAAAGTATAGGATAAATTTTCTTTTTCATAATCATTTAATGCTCCTTACATGTTTTTTTTATTTTGCAGAAATTTATAAATTTCATCCTTGTGCTACAGAACTTTTTATTATCATTAGCAAATTAGTTATTATTCATACTTACAAATCATTACTCTATGAGTAAACGATTTTATTAAAAAATACTAATGAATATGGAATTTTATGAAATATATTTTTAATTTTCGATTATGGAGTTATAAATTTTAAAGATAATATATCCGATAATATGATATACTGTATTTACAATAATTTAATTAAGTACAAGAAGTGTGGAGATGATATGTATGCAGATATGTAGTATGTGCAAAAAGAATATGGCAACAATTTTCACTACAAAAATGGAAAATGGTAAATTAGAAACGGTTGGTCTTTGTATACCCTGTGCAAAAAAATCTGGTTTGCCAATTATGGATCAGCTAATGCAGCAGGCGGGAATAACTCCTGAGGAGGCTGAAAATTTATCAGAACAAATGAACCAGTTTCTTGAAAATGTAGATATTGAAAATATTAGTGATGAATATATAAATAATTTTATGAGTGGACTTAATCCTACATCTCAAAATGAAGATACAAAAAAAGAGAATGATAAGGATAATAAGAATGATAGCAATAATGCTTCAAAGCTGAAAAAAGACCCAAAGAAAAAGAAAAGAAAATACCTAGATATGTATGGTACAAATCTAACAGATAAAGCTAAAAAGCAAGAAGTGGATAAGGTAGTTGGAAGGCATAGAGAAATTGATAGGGTCGTTCAAATATTAAATAGAAGAACCAAAAATAATCCTATTCTTATTGGCGAACCTGGTGTTGGAAAAACTGCTATAGCAGAAGGATTAGCCGTTAGAATTGCAGAAAAACAGGTGCCCGCAAAATTATATGATTCAGAGGTTTATCTTTTGGACTTAACTTCCATCGTAGCAGGTACTCAGTTCAGAGGACAATTTGAAGGAAGAATGAAATCTATAATTGAAGAAGCTAAAGAAAATGAAAATATAATTTTGGTAATAGATGAGGTACATAATATAATTGGGGCTGGTGAAGCACAAGGTGGTGCTATGAACGCAGCAAATATATTAAAACCTGCTCTTGCAAGAGGAGAAGTTCAGGTTATAGGTGCTACTACACTAGAAGAATACAGAAAATATATAGAAAAGGACTCTGCACTAGAGAGAAGATTTCAGCCTGTTATGGTTGAGGAGCCTAATCTAGAAGAAACTATAGAAATATTAAAGGGCATAAGACATTATTACGAAGAGTATCATAATGTAAAAATAACTGATCAGGTTATAGAGGCATCAGCAAAACTGTCAGAAAGGTATATAACAGATAGATTTTTGCCAGATAAAGCTATAGACATTATTGATGAAGCAAGTTCAAGAGCTAATCTGAAAAATTTAGGTCTTGTAGAATTGAAAGCGCTTAGAAAGGAATTAGCAGAGCTTCAGGAAAAAATCAGCCAGGCGGCAGAACATACAGATTATGAAAAAGCTGCAGAGTATAAAACTGAAGAATGCAGAATAGAAGGTAAAATAGCAGAATTAGAGAAACAATGCAGTGAAGTCTATCTAACCACTGAAGATATAGCTTTTGTTATAGAATCTTGGACTAAGATTCCTATACATACAATAACTGAGGAAGAAACAGATAAACTTTTAAATCTTGAAAATAGACTTCACAAAAAGGTTATTGGTCAAAATGAGGCTGTTGTTACATTATCAAGAGCAATTCGAAGGAATAGATTAGGCTTTAGAAAGAAAAGAAAGCCATCTTCATTTATATTTGTTGGACCTACTGGAGTGGGAAAAACGGAATTAGTTAAAGCATTAGCTTCAGAACTTTTTGGAAGTGAGGAAGCAATAATACGTATTGATATGTCTGAATATATGGAAAAGCATGCTGTTTCCAAGTTAATTGGAGCACCTCCAGGATATGTGGGATATGATCAGGGAGGTCAATTAACAGAAATGGTTAGAAGGAAACCTTATTCCGTTATTCTATTAGATGAAATTGAAAAGGCTCATCAGGATGTATTTAATATGCTGTTGCAAATACTTGATGACGGAAGATTAACAGACAGCCAAGGAAGAACAGTTTATTTTGAAAATAGCGTAATTATTATGACTTCAAATGCTGGAACTCAATTTAAGTCTAATGGTATTGGTTTTGCTCAGGAAGGATACAATGTATTAGAACATAAGGTACAGGATGCCTTAAAGGAAGTTTTTAGACCTGAGTTTTTAAATAGAGTAGACGAGGCAATTGTGTTTAAAGCATTAACTAAAGATGAATTGTATAATATCATCGATATAATGCTGAATGAAGTATCAGAAGAGGTTAAAGAAAAAGGCATTCATATTCATATAAGCAAAGATGTAAAGGACTTTATATTGAAGGTAGGCTATAATGAAAAGTATGGTGCTAGACCTCTAAGAAGAGCAATTCAGAAATACATTGAGGATGAAATTGCAGAACAGTATATGCAGAAAAAGTTTGCTGATGGTGCGCATATTAAGATTGTTTTAAAGGACGATAAGGTAGCAATAGAAAGCTAGATTATTTATATTATAAAGGCTGTACTCATAGATTGTTATGGGTGCAGCCTTTTATTAAATTCTATTATTAACTGCAGGCAGTCAACGTGCTGCAAAATTTTTTATAGTCATAATTTTGTTAATCCGTGAAACACTAGGTATGAAATAGATACATGGAGGTAAATGAAATGGATGATAAATATGCTGTTATTCTTATAGAAGATGAGGATTCTTGTATGGTTAAGAGAGTTGACGATAGCACATTTGAAGCAATACAAGAAATGCAAGAAAGTGGTGAATCTGATATAGATATTATTGATAATATACATAATTTAACCGAGATGAATGAATATACCTTAGCCTCAGGTATAGATAAAGATGAGGCCGTAGAAGTAGCAAAAGATTTGGCGGAAGAATATGTTATTATTAATGTTTACTAAACTTAAAGCACCAAAGGATGAAAAAATAAATTAGAAGAACCCTGCCGTAAATTTGCAGGGTTTTTATATTAATATAATAAAGAGCCGGAGATTGGTTATATTTAGTTGACATTAGGGAAGCAGAGGTTTAAAATTATTCCAATATAACCCATGTGAAAGGTTGGGCAATAATTTTTTTAGGGGAGTGAGGTTATGCTTTATTATGATTTAGTTATTAAAAATGCTGCCATTGTGGATTTGGAAAAAGGTATTATATCTAAAGGGAGTATTGGCATAAACTCCGGTAAGATATCAATTATAATTAATGAAAATATGGTAGGAAAAGATGAAATAGATGCCAAAGGAAATATAGTATGTCCTGGATTTATTGATGTTCATGGACATATCGACGGACACCTTAATGGTGCAGAATTATCTGTCCTACAAGGCGTAACCACTACCGTAGGAGGAAATTGTGGCTGTGGTCCTATAGACTTGAAAAGTTTTTTTCGGGAACAGGATGAAAAGGGATTTCTTATTAATCAGGCACAATTTATAGGACACTCCTTTAGTTTAAGAGGAAAGGTAGGAATAACTAGCCCCTATGTAGCAGCTTCGGAGAAAGAGATAAACCAGATGTGTCAATTGGCGGAAAAAGCATTTAATGAAGGAGCCATAGGTTTATCCTTTGGACTGGAATATGCTCCTGGTTCATCTTTTGAGGAAGTAATTGCTTTAAGTCAGGTAGCAGCAAAATATAATAAACTTATATCTATTCATACTAGGTTATCCGCTCCAGATGATCTTGAATCTTTGAAGGAAGCTGTAAAAATTTCAAAAATGACAGGAGCTGCAGTATTAGTTTCACATTTTGTTTATCAGTATGGTACAGGAATAATGACAGAAGCACTTGAAATAGTAGACTGCGCAAGGCGAAATGGTATAAATATTTGGATAGATAGCGGTATGTATACATCCTTTGCAACCTCAATAGGAACCAGTGTTTATGATGAAGAGCATATTAGGAAATTTGGGTGGAAATTAAAAGATATGCTTGTAGCAACAGGTAAGTATAAAGGCAGAAAATTAGACGATTCTTTATATAAGGAATTGCGGCAGCATCATGGCAGTGAAACTGTTATTTGTTTTACTGGTGTAGAAGAGGAGATTTACGAAGCTCTTTTGAAGGATTATGCAATGCTTTCATCTGATGCAGATCCTTGTACATCTATTTCGGTAGAAGCAGGACATCCTCAAAACGCTGGTACTTTTCCAAGATTGTTTCACAAGATGGTTAGAGAAAAGGGATTAATTTCTTTAGTTGAAGCGGTAAGAAAATGTACACTGTTACCAGCCACAGTGCTAGGTTTGAAGAACAAGGGAAGAATGTGTGTGGGAGCAGATGCTGATCTAGTAGTATTTAATGAAAAGTTAATTAAAGATACAGCTGATTTTTTAAATAGAGGAAAGCCTAATGCTAGGCCAGAGGGAATAGAATATGTTATTGTCAATGGGGAAATTGTCGTTGAGAAAGGCAATTTAATAAAAGGAGTATTACCAGGAAAACCTCTTCCTATGAACGAAGGTCCTAAATAATTGATAAAAGATTACCATTAGGTGTATAATATAGTTATATAATTTGTAGAATAGAATATAATTTTGTGTTATATTTATTTTTATATGAGAAAAATCTGTAAATAAGCTTTGTATAATAGAGGAGAGGAAAATGGAAAGCAAGAATACTTCATCAAATTTTATAAAAAATATTATTATAGAAGATTTAGAATCTGGAAAGCACAAGGAAATAATTACTCGTTTTCCACCTGAGCCAAATGGATATTTACACATAGGTCATGCAAAGTCAATAATTTTAAATTTTGAATTAGCGGATGAATTTAAAGGGAAAACAAATTTGCGCTTTGATGATACAAATCCTATAAAAGAGGATACTGAGTATGTGGAATCAATTAAGGAAGATGTTAAATGGCTTGGTTTTGATTGGGATGAATTACATTTCGCATCAAACTATTTTGATGAAATGTATGATAGAGCGGTTGTTTTAATTAAAAAAGGAAAAGCATTTGTATGTGATTTATCCGCTGAAGAGATAAAAAACCTTAGAGGAACATTGAAGGAACCAGGTAAAGAGAGTCCTTATAGAAATAGAACAGTAGAGGAAAATCTTGATTTATTTGAAAGAATGCGTAAAGGTGAATTTAAAGATGGAGAAAAGGTGCTAAGAGCTAAGATAGACATGAGTTCTCCTAATATAAATATGAGAGATCCAATTATTTATCGTATTGCTCATGCAGAACATCACAATACTGGTGATAAGTGGTGTATATATCCAATGTACGATTTCGCTCACCCAATAGAAGATGCTATTGAAGGGGTTACTCACTCAATCTGTACACTTGAATTTGAAGATCATAGACCTCTTTATGACTGGGTAATAAGTGAATGTGAAATGGAAAGTAAACCTAGACAATATGAGTTTGCTAGACTTAATCTAACTAATACTGTTATGAGTAAAAGAAAGCTTAAGCTTTTAGTAGATGAAAATGTTGTAGATGGTTGGGATGATCCAAGAATGCCGACTATAGCTGGTTTAAGAAGAAAAGGATATACTCCTGAGGCGATCCGTAGGTTCTGCAGAGAAATTGGAGTTGCAAAAAGCAATAGTACAGTGGATGCACAAATGCTTGAGCATTTTGTAAGAGAGGATTTACTTGCTAAAACTCCGAGAACAATGGCCGTTTTAAGGCCATTAAAAGTAGTTATTACTAACTATCCAGAAGGACAAATAGAAATGCTGGATGCAGAAAATAATCCTGATGATCCAAATGCAGGAGTGCGCCAAATACCATTTTCAAGAGAAATATATATAGAACAAGAAGATTTTATGGAGAATCCTCCGAAGAAGTATTTTAGATTATTCCCTGGTAACGAAGTAAGATTAAAGCATGCATATTTCATAAAATGTAATGACTTTATTAAGGATGAAAATGGTAACGTGGTTGAAATACACTGCACTTATGATCCAGAAACAAAGAGTGGCAGCGGCTTTACAGGCAGAAAGGTTAAAGGAACAATTCACTGGGTAGACGCTGCAGCCGCAGTACCTGCTGAATTTAGATTATATGAACCTTTAATACTAGATGAAGAGCAAGAGGAAGGGGAAACTTTCCTTGATAATATAAATCCAAATTCTTTAGAAATTTTACAAGGCTTTATAGAGGAAAATATGAAAAATGCAAAGCCTCATGATAAATTCCAATTCTTTAGACATGGATATTTTAATGTGGATCCAAAATACACATCAGATGATAAGATTGTGTTTAATAGAATAGTGTCACTTAAAAGTTCTTTTAAGATTCAATAACATAAAATAAAAGTTGCCTAAATCACTTTGGGCAACTTTTATTTTTGTTAAAAGGAAGTCAATGTGCTATAGAACTATTTAAACTCATCTAAACTTTTAATTTCATAACCTTGTTTTTTCCATTCAGTAACCACGTCGTCTAAAATTTCCGCATTGGTTTTTGAAACGGCATGAAGAAGTACTATGGCCCCATTATGAGTTCTATTTAATATCTTTTCCTTAGCAGAGGCTGGAGAAGGCTGTTTAGTTGGTTCCCAATCAGCATAAGCAAAGCTCCAAAATACAGTTTTATAGCCATAGCCTTTTGTATAGTTCAAGGATAATTCACTGTATTTACCCATAGGAGGTCTGAAGTATTTTGGCATATTCTTTTCTGTTACTTCCTTAAAAGCTTCTTCTACATCAGAGAGTTCTTTGTTGAATTTTTCTTGATCCTTTATACTAGCCATAGATGGATGTCTAGCACTGTGATTACAAACTAAATGACCTTCCTTAACCATTCTGTTTATTATTTCAGGATTTGAATTAATATAAGGTTTAACTACAAAAAAGGCTGCCTTAACCTTATGTTTTTTTAACACATCTAGAATCTTTGGTGTATAACCATTTTCATAACCTTCATCAAAGGTAAGATATATAACTTTTTTTGATGTATCCCCTAGATAATAGCAATCATATTTAGATAACAAACTAAAGGTATCCTTTGGAAAATCAGGAGACATACCTTTACCCTTCGGATGAGAGAACCAGTTATGTTCTTTAGTATCAAATCCATTAACAGACTTATTTATAAACACATTTTTCAAGTATCTCGATATAGGATCATCTTCATATTCCTTTAGAGTTAATTTTCCATTAAAATCAAGTGCATTTTCAATAATCTCTGGAGTACAATGGCTAGCCTGATTTTTACATATAAAATCTTTGGCTAAACAATCCGTTGGTATTAAGCTTATAGAAAGCAGTGAAGCTAAAATTGTACTTATAATTCTTTTATTCATACAATCACCCCTTCAGTAAATATTCGATTAGCCTTATTAATATTGTAAATATGTAAGTATCTGTATAAATTAAGGCACATTAACAATAGATAGTATGCTCAGAATAGAAATAATTGTTTCATGTAAATGAAGTTAATCATGGATTATGTTGACATTGGAGGAAATGTGTAATATTATATTTATTATAAAACCGATATGATTAGTGGGAAAAAGAATAGATAGGAGGATAACAGATGAAAGGAAATAATATATTTAAGAATTTAAAAGTACTACATAAAATTATTATTCTGGCAATTATAATGTTATTTTTCATAGTGTTAGTAGGATTTAATGGGTACTATTTTAATTTAAGAGCAAATAAAAGTATGAAAAGTATGTATTCAAGTGGGTTAATGCATATACAATACCTAAACAATGCTCGTGCATATTCACAGGCTAATGAAGCGAATCTACTAGCAGCAATATTAAATAGTAATAGTGAGTCAGTGCAAAAAAGGTATTTGGCTGAAATAGAACAAACAGATTTGCAGATTAATAGTAACTGGGAAAAGTATAAAAGCACGAGTTTAGATAAGTTTGAAAAAGATCACAGTTCGGTAGCAGAAAAAAACTTAAATGATTTTATTAACATAAGAGGAGAAATTATAAAACTATCTAAGCAGGGAGATATGGATTCAGCTTTTCAATTATTCAGCATAAATATTAGTTCCTTAGAAGCGTATCAAAAAGATTTGAATGAATTAGCAGAATATAGTTCAAAAGAATCGGAAGAATTATATAGACAGAATAATATAGAGAACACCGCATCATTAGCCATAATGATATCTATTATATTAGTCGCTCTAATTATAGGAATAATTTTTACAGTTATAACAACCAGGGGAATCATAAAACCAATTGGAATATTGAAGAATGAGCTAGAAATGTTAGTGGAGAATGGAGGAGACTTAACCAAAGAAATTAACATTACTTCAAAAGATGAAATAGGAGGGCTAGCTGTTGTTGTAAATAAATTTCTTCAAAATTTAAAAACAATTATTAGTGGAGTTATAATTGAATCTTCAACTGTTGAAAATTCAATTAACCACGTAAATGCAATTACTGTAGATTTAAATTCTAATATTGAGGATATATCCTTAACAATTCAAGAATTAAAATTAGCTTTAGAGGAAACAAGCTTTTCAATGGAAGAAATGAACGCTATCACAAATGAGATACAAGAATCAACAAAGCTTATTTCAGAAAAAGCACATGAAGGCGTAGGAGAAGCTGAAAAGATTAACAAGAGGGCCGCTATTCTAAGGGAAAATTCATTAAACTCTAAGAAATTAGCTAATGAAATCAGTGTGAATGTAAATAGTAAATTAAGAAATGCAATAGAAAATTCAAAAGAAGTTCAGCAAATAAATGAGCTGTTAAATGATATCCTTTCAATCACAAAACAGACCAATCTATTGTCGCTTAATGCAGCTATTGAAGCTGCCAGGGCTGGAGAGGCAGGAAAAGGATTTGCTGTGGTTGCAGAAGAAATTAGGAAGCTATCTGAAGAATCTAATAAAGCAGCAAGTAAGATACAGCATATTACAAGTACTGTTATATTAACTGTTGAAAATTTATCAGATAGTTCAGAGCAGGTTTTGGAGTTTTTAGATAACCAAATAGTTAAGGACTATGAAGCATTGGTTCAAACAGGAGAGCAGTATAGTAAGGATTCAGAAACCATTGATAAATTAATTAGAAATTTCAGTATTGCCTCAGAAGAGCTATTTGCATCAATTGACAATATAATGACTTCTATTAATAAAGTAACTATCGCTGGAAATAATGGGGCAAACAGAGCTTTTAATGCTTCTTCAAAGATAACAGATATAGTAAGTGAATCAAATGATATTCTAAATCAAGTTACTGTGACAAAAGAAAGTTACAATAAACTTAATGAACTTGTAGCAAAGTTTAAGGTGTAATATAAGTCAAAGGAAAATTTCATAAGACCACAGAGGTAAAGTAAACTAGAAATAAAAAAGCACACAGAAATTAAGTCTTCGTGTGCTTTTTGTTTTTCCAATTGTATCCACACGTCAATATGAGTTTATAATGTATATCTTAATCTTCCTCAAGGCAAAATAATGCATGAGGTGATAAATATGAAGAAAATTGGAGTAGAAGAAGGATTAAAAAATGTATCAGATTATTTAAGGAGTCAAGGATATTCAGTACAGGATTTAAGTCCTAGTATTGAGAATAATTCTTCTAAATTAAATGGATTAGATGCTATTGTAACTTCAGATTTAAATACAAATATGCTTGGCTTCTTTGATCCTGAAACTAAAATTCCAGTTATTAATGCTAGTGGAATGACTGCAGAGGATGTAAAGAGAGAAATTGATGAGAAGTCAGCAAATCTTAACAAATAAAATATAAAAGGTCTGTTTACAAATTTGGCCGGGTTTGGAAGAACATATTCCAAACCTGTTGTTTTATATCAAAGGAAATAATATCAGAAACGAGGGGGAGAAATATGGAAGGACATATTGATGATAGAGAAAACAATGATAATATAAGAACAAAGCATAAATGGTTCAAGTTATTTCTTATAGGCCTAGCAACCTATGCTATAGGTTTAAGAGTACTTGTATATACTCAAAATCCCAATTTGTTTCCGGCTGTTGTTATGCTTGGTAATTTTCTTATTCCAGTTACCTATGTTGCCTTCTTTTACGAAAGGAGAAGACTTAGCAGTATAAATATGACTAATACTTCTGCCTGTTTTTTTTATGGTGGCTTTCTAGGTACCTTTGCAGCATCTTTATTAGAACCAATATTTATTCACACATTTAATTTTAGAGATGCAATGATGGTAGGTATCATTGAAGAATTTGCAAAGATTTTAGGTGTATTGGTAATTCTTAGACACAAAAAACATGATATGGCTATAGATGGGATTGTTTTAGGAGCCGCTGCTGGAATGGGATTTGCAGCGTTAGAAAGTTCAGGATATGCTTTTACCCAATTTTTAAGAAGCGGCGGAAGTTTATCCGCTACAGTTTATATTACTATGCTCCGAGGTATATTATCACCTTTGGGCCATGGTACCTGGACAGCAATACTGGCTGGAGTACTTTTTAGAGAAAGAAAAAGTGGCTTCGTTAGATTTACCTTTAATGTGTTAATAGCGTATGCTGCTGTAGTTTTGCTTCATGGGTTATGGGATGGTATACCTAATCTATTAGTTAATATAGCACCATCAGATTTAGCCGCTGTTGTGGGTGAAATCATTGTTGGATTAACAGGACTTATTATTTTGTTTGTAATGTGGAAAAATGCAAAAAGAGAAGCAAGGCAACATCTTACAACTTAACAAAGAAGCTGTAATTCTATATTGTACTAGAATTGCAGCTTCTTTATCATTTAAAAATAATGTTGAGCAAAATGGGCACTATTTGACCATAATATAAATATAATGGAATAAGTCTAAAATGGAGGGGAAGCAATTTAATGCTGATAAATCACATATTAGAAGCAGTTATTTTTATTGTAGTCTTTTGTGTAGTAATAATGATAACTAGATCCTATTGCGTCAGATCTAAGCAATTAAATATAGAAAATAAAAACGAAATCACATTGGACATAGAAAGTATAGTTAATAGATTATCCAAGGTGATTCAATTTAGAACCATTTCATATAAGGATAGCAGCAGGGTTGATAATGAAGAATTTGAGAGGCTAAGCACATATATAAAGGAAAGCTTTCCTATGCTTCATTCTAATTTGGAGGTGGAAAACATTGGAGAACATAGTTTGCTATATATGTGGAAAGGAACCAGCAATTCGCTTAAACCTATGTTATTAACAGCACATCTTGATGTAGTTCCAGTAGAACCGGGGACAGAAAATGACTGGAAATATCCTGCTTTTTCAGGAGCGGTAAGAGAAGGATATATATGGGGAAGAGGTACCATTGACGATAAAGTAAATGTTATGGCTATTTTAGAGAGTATTGAATACCTAATCAATAAAAATTTTACTCCTCAAAGAACGGTTTATATAGCTTTTGGAGAAGATGAAGAAATTGAAGGAAAGAAGGGTGCTGGAAGAATAGCTAAATTACTAAAAGAAAGAAATATCGAATTAGATTTTATAGTTGATGAGGGTGGAGCGGTAATTGAAGGGGCATTACCAGGCATAATGGAGCCAGTGGCACTAGTAGGCACTTCTGAAAAAGGCTATGTTTGTTTTGAACTAACAGCGCAGGGGAATGAAGGGCATTCATCAATGCCCATAGGTGAAACTGCCATAGGAATATTAAGCAAGGCTGTTGCAAAAATTGAAAAAAAATCTCCACCATCACGTATATCAGGGTCAACCAGGCAGCTTATAGAATTTCTAGGTCCTGAAACAAAATTTTTATATAAACTACTATTTACTAACCTATGGATAACTAAAAAGATTATATGCAGGGTTTTATCAAAGTCACCTATAACAAACGCAACTATAAGAACAACTACTGTAGTAACAATGTTTAACGGTGGTGTAAAAGCAAATGTAATTCCAAGAAAAGCTAAAGCAATAATCAATTGTAGAATACTGCCAGGGGATAACATAGATGCGATTAAAGAATACTTAAGGAAAATAATAAATGATTCTAGAGTTAATATAACAGTAATGGAGGATCGTTTTGAAGCTTCTAATGTATCCGATGTAAATGAAGAAGGATTTAAGAAATTACAAAAAACAATAATGCAGATTTACCCTAGAGCAATAATTTCTCCTTTTCTTGCTATGGGAGCATCGGATTCCAGGCATTATAAGCAGATAAGCAAAAATATATACAGATTTTCCCCATTTTTAGGTACTTTAAAGGATATACAAAGAGCTCATAGTACTAATGAGAGAATATCAATAGAAAATTATAAGAATGCTGTAAGGTTTTATATTCAATTTATAATTAATGTACAATAATTATAAAAAAAATCGGCGGTGCCGATTTTTTATTTCAGAGTGCTATAGAACTATTCTATATTTTGCCGTGTTTTATGAAGTTAAGTATATATTTTACTTGATAAATATTTAATTGTTTAGCTATATCGCAGAATGCGAAAGTAGATGGCGAAATGTATGTTTCTGCAAAATTCTGTTTTATATCCATAGGAATATAATCTTGAGCTAATACATCACTTTTTAAAGTGAAATTATAAATAACAATAGCAAGTAAAATTAAATGATTCCTGTTGATGTCAAAACCACTCATCTTCATTTCAAAAATTAATTTATTGATGCTATCAGTAATGAATTTTCTAGGCAGTGATAAATTAATCAACAACTAAAAAACCCCCTATACTATTTATAAACTAATATATCATGTTATGATAGGTAGTTAAGTTTGGTGCATGTACTCACAGCAATTCTTATGATATATTAATAAAGAATGATGAAATGAAATGTAAATCATTATAGGATATATTTTTGTAGATGAGGAGAGGTTGAGTTGAGATACGAGGGGATTGTATATAGGCCTCCAAGTGAAGCAAATAGCTTAATAATACAGGCTACTATTGGATGTGCTCATAACAAGTGCAGTTTTTGTAGTATGTATAAAGATAAGATTTTTAGGATAAGAAGTCTAAAAGAAATATTTACGGATTTAGAAGAAGCAAGACTTTATTATAATAACATCACAAGAGTTTTTCTTGCAGATGGAGATGCTCTATCAATGAAGACTGGGGATATATTAAGTATAATAAATAAAATAAATGAACTATTTCCTGAGTGCAGAAGAATTGGGCTGTACGGGGCACCAAAAGATATATTAAGAAAGACTACTTATGAATTGATGCAGCTGCATAATGCTGGTTTAGGTATTATATATATGGGTGTGGAGTCTGGAAATGATGATATATTAACTCAGATAAATAAGGGTGTTAATGCAGCACAAGTGGCAGAAGCAGGGAGAAAGGCAAAGGAAAGTGGAATAAAATTATCTGTTACACTAATATCAGGCTTAGGCGGTAAGAAAAACTGGATGAATCATGTAGTGGATTCAGCAAAGATTATAAATGATATTGATCCAGACTATTTGGGGCTATTGACACTAATGTTAGAACAAGGTACTGAATTATGGAAAAAGGTTAAAAGCGGAGAGTTTCAAGTTTTATCACCAGAAGAAGTGACTTTGGAAACTAAAGTTTTATTACAAAATCTGCAGTTGTCACAATGTGTTTTTAGAAGTAATCATGCTTCAAATTATTTAACTCTTGCAGGAGAGCTCCCTAGGGACAAGGAAACTCTATTATTGGAAATAGATAATGCTTTGTGTGGAAATGATAGGTATAGAGCTGAGGGATATAGAAGACTATAACAATATAGGTTTATACGTCGCTTCTTGACTATAGTTCCTTTACAAACTATAATTAAAAAGATTATATATTTATTTTTTAAACTAAAGTAATGAGATAAAATGTCTACTTAACAAATGTTTAAAAATACGGGGGGCTAAAATATGAACTTTAAATTTGTAAAAAAACTGCCAAGCGCAGAAGAAATTATGGATAGTATTCCACTTTCAAAAGAAGCTGCTGAAGTTAAGAAAACTAAAGATGCAGAATTAAGAAAGGTATTTACAGGGGAAAGCGATAAGTTTGTACTAGTAATAGGTCCATGTTCAGCAGATAATGAAGAGCCAGTGTTAGAGTATATAAGCAGATTGGCTGAGGTTCAAGAAAAGGTTAAGGATAAAATTATAATAGTGCCAAGAATATATACTAATAAGCCAAGAACTACAGGTGAAGGTTATAAGGGTATGGCACATCAACCAGATCCTAATAAGGAACCAGATCTATTAGAAGGGCTTAAGGCTATTAGAAAGCTTCATATAAAGGCGCTTACAAATTATCATTTACCTGCAGCAGATGAAATGCTTTATCCAGAGAACTATACATATCTTTCAGACATACTTGGATATGTAGCAATTGGGGCACGTTCAGTAGAAAACCAACAGCATAGATTAACTGTTAGTGGATTAGATATTCCTGTTGGAATGAAAAATCCTACTGGTGGAGACGTATCAGTTATGCTTAACTCTATAAAGGCAGCACAATTAAGCCATAGCTTTGTATATAATGGTTGGGAAGTTGAAACTTCAGGAAACCCTATAACACATGCTATAATGAGGGGGTCTGTAGACTCCTATGGCAGAAATATCCCTAACTACCATTATGAAAATCTAATGCAGTTAGCAAAAGACTATGCTGCTCAAAAGCTTGAAAATCCTGCAATTATAGTGGATTGTAATCATGCAAATTCTATGAAAAAACACAGTGAGCAGCCAAGAATAGCTAGAGAAATATTGGCAAGCAAAAAATATGATTCTGTATTAAATAAGATGATCAAAGGCTTAATGATCGAAAGCTATATTGAAGATGGAAGACAAGAAATTGGAGAAAATATATACGGAAAATCAATAACAGATCCTTGTATTGGTTGGGAACAAACAGAAAGACTTATTTATTACATTGCAGAAAATGCATAATAAAGTATTATTTAAGTAATATCTTGGATTTGCAGAAATATTCAAGTTTGTGATATACTAAGAGCAAATTAAATAAGACAGTTCGAAACCATCCTGTCTATAAACAAAACTATGGAAGATTAAGATGAAGGCAGTATTAGAGATATAGAGCTTTTATTTGCCGACATATATAAAATTGCTAACACATAAGGGCGTACATAGTTAATGTACGCCTTTTTTGCGTGAAACGAAGGAGATGAGAAAAGTATGAATAAGGTATCAATTACAAAGGAGTTCACATGGGATATGGCACATATGCTTGCAGGACATGAAGGTCTGTGTAAAAATTTGCATGGTCATTCATACAAAATGCAGGTGGAAGTTGGATCAGCTGATAGTGGAATGAATGATAATCTGAATAATGGCATGATTATAGATTTTAAGGACTTAAAAGAAATTGTAAAAAAAGAGATTGTAAATCCTTTAGATCATAGTTTTGTATACTGGGATAAGTCTCCTGATAAAATAGAATATCAAATAGCACAGTTATTAATGGACAGCGGAAGAAAAGTAGTGGGTGTACAATATAGACCAACAGCTGAAGAAATGGTGTTTGATTTCTATAATAGGCTGATGACTGAATTTATGAAATATAATATAAAATTATTAAGCATAAAACTTTGGGAAACAGAAACTAGTTTTGCTGAGATAAGGGGGGAATATTAGTGGATTTAAGTAGATTTTATGGAACGAGATTACCAGTAGTTGAGATATTTACAAGTATATCAGGAGAGGGAATATCAGCTGGCGAAGTAGTAACCTTTATTAGATGTGCAGGGTGCAATTTAAGATGCAGTTATTGTGACACAAAGTATAGTTATAATGAGAAAAGTAATGAAAATGAGTATTTATTACCAGAAGAAATACTTAAAAGGATAGAAGAACTAGGCTGTAAAAAAATAATAATTACAGGTGGTGAACCACTAGAAGAAAATAAACAAAAGAGATATCTTCCATTATATTTAGCTAGCAAAGGTTATAATATAAGGATAGAAACTAATGGAAGTACCAGTTTTTATACACAAAAAGAATTAGAATTGTTTAATGCAAGGAGAGAAAAAATTAGTTATGCAGTGGACGTTAAATGTCCCTCTTCTCAAATGGATAAAAAGGATATTATGCATAAAAACTCTTTAGAGCTTAAGCAGGGGGATGAAATCAAATTTATAGTTGGAAGTGATGAGGATATTAATTTTGCTATGGATATTATAAAAAAATATAAAGAAATAATATCTGATAGAAATATTGTTGTTAATTTTTCCCCAGTATTTGATAGATACAAATCTGAAGAAATCGTAAATTTTATGATAAGGGAAAATCAATTCTTTCTGGATAATGATATACTTGTTAGATTATCTCTCCAAATTCATAAGTTTATATGGAATCCAGAGGCAAGAGGAGTTTAGTTTATATAACTTTTATTCAGCATAAGTTTATTCTAAGAATGAATAATTATTGAATACATACTTATGCTAAGATAAAAGGAGCTGATTATTTTGAAGTGCAATAAAATTATAAGAATAATTCTAATATATATAATGATAGCCTCATTGTTAAGTGGTTGTTCTAGTGAACTAAGAGGATTAAATATAGTATTTGACACAAATCATATATCTAAGGCAGCTTTCATTAAAAGTGAGGATTTAGGGTTAAATATATATGAAAAAATATGTATAAGTAACAAAAATGAAAATTCTATAAAGAATTGTAGCTATAACTATGCGAACTTTATTGATAGCTATAGGTGTACCAATAATATAAGAGAACTAGAAAAATTTTCTTCCAAAAGAGACGTTGATAAATATATTCCATGTAGCTTGAGAAAAGACCATTCTAAGGTTGAGAATATGGATACTGCTACAATAAAGGCAATTCTAAAAGACAATGATGCCAAAACTGTAGCCATAATAATTTCAACAGGAAGTGGAAAGAGTCAAGGATCTGGTTTTTTTATAAAGCCTGGTGTAGTTGTTACCAATTTCCACGTGATAAATAATGGCAGTGATGGCCAAGTGCGTACTATAGATGGTAAGGTATATGAGATTGATGGCGTTATTTCTGCTTCTAGTATGGTAGATGTGGCAGTATTGAAATTAAAAAATCAAATTGGTGAAAGTGTTAAATTTGGAGATCCTTCAAAATTGGAGAAAGCAGATCCAGTTATGGCTATAGGTAGTCCATTAGGACTATATAATACAGTAACTGTAGGAATGTACGTAAATAGGTGGGAAGGAGATAATGGAGTAGTCACACTGCAGTGCAGTTTACCATTAGCTCCAGGCAATAGTGGAGGACCTTTATTTAATATAAAAGGTGAGGTAGTAGGTATAAATACTGCTATAGCCAAAGGCTATGGAGATATAGCCTTTGCAAGATCTATAGAGCACATACGTGATATTTCACACAAGCTTACTAAGCTTGATTTTGGTAACATGAGATGTACTAAATTAGCCCAAATTGATTGGAATGGTAATGATTAGTTTACTACTTTTTATGTGTAATAAAACGCAGGTAATTGAAGCTGTTAAAGCGGCAATTATTATACCCAATCCGCCCAGAATGCCTTTAAAAGTCAGGGTATATTTAAAAATGGAATTAATAACTGCCGCAATTATAAATACTATTACATGTGTATTGGACTTTTTTAATAAAGGTAATGCTAGTCCAATAAGCATTCAATTATAAAAGACATCCCAAATAATTTAGGATGCCTTATTTACTGACATGTAGTCAAGGATTGAATTAAAACTCTCTAGAAGAAACCACCAAAACCAAATGGGCCAAATCCGCAACCAAATCCGCCGCAACCGAAACCACCAAGGCCTCCTAATAGTAAGATAAGTCCAGCAGCAGCCAGTAATGAGCCAAAAGTACTATGCACATGTCCAACTTTATTTCTGCGATGGTCCAGCACAGTCCATCCGTTAAGATAGCCTACAGGCATCATATTTCTATTATAAACTGCATTTCCATCTGTAAATCCGATGAAATTTCTGTGTTTATCATAAATCATTGAACCATTTATATAACCAGCTACATTTTTCTTTTTATCGTAAATTGTATTTTGATTATAAAAGCCGCAAACTGAATTATGCTTATCATATAATCTTTCCAAATTGTTTCCCCCCCATATTTATAAATTTTTTATCTTATGGAAATCAAAGAGTCTAAACTTAGTAACAGCGGATGTAAATAATAATTATTAACCGCCTTAGTGTATTATATGAGGCAGATAAACATTTGTTTATACTTATATAAATTGAAAAAGTAAAAGTACAGCTGTATTATTAATTTATACAGGTGTACTTTTACTTTCCACATTCTTTATGCAAAATATTTTGTTTTAATTAGTTATCACCAAGAGGTAAGTAATCATAGTTTATTTTACCTATGTTATCCTTTTCATCCATAGAAATTCTAAAAAGAATTCTTTCATCAATTAGTGTCTGAACAAAATTGTCAAATGCTTTAACTGGATAGGTTTTTTTACCGAACTGGAAGCTATCTAGATTAGATCTTCCAGCATTAATTAAACCGGACTCAAAGGCTTTTATTTTATTGCTATTCATAAAATCCCTTCTTTCTTAATTATTTGACAATTTTATTATACCAATTACATCGAAGTTATAAAATGGTATTTACGCAGATTTAACATAATATGTTGTTAGGTGTAACATATTGTATAGTGTTTAAGCACTGCATACAGTATCTATGAAAACTGTAGTATAATTTTTATTCGAAGGGTAAGATATTTAAAGAGTTATAAAATTCCTTGTCGATGTCATGGGTAATAGTTAGTTTATTATCCTTTCTATATTTTATTACAGCCTTCTTTAACGTATCACTATATATTCCATCTAGGGTTTCGTTGTAGTAGCCTCTAAAGTTCAACTGTCTTTGCACTTCAAATACATCTGCACCTGTATCTCCAGGTGTTAATTTTCTAAATTCATTTGTAAATAATCCATAGGGTCCACCGTAAATTACTACTGTTGTACCCATAGGCACATACTCAAAAAGTTCCTCAACATTGTTATTATACATTCGAATACAGCCAAGTGATGATGAACCTCCAATAGTTAGAGGTTTATTTGTACCATGTATTCCGTATTGTCCCCAGGGTACATTTAGTCTCATCCATCTGGTGCCAAATCCTTTATCCCATTTAGCTTTGCCTATAATTTTCCAGGTTCCTAGGGGAGAAGGAGTGGATGGCTTTCCTCCAGCTACAGGATAGGTTTTTACTATTTTATTAGTTTTAATTTCAATGAGAAACAATTTACTATCGTTTAAATCAACTAAAATATTATATTTAATTGTAGTATCCTTATAATCAAACGATACTGCTTTGGCTGAACTTGAGTATGATAGTAGGTATAACATTAGAACCAATGTTATTGAGATAACTAAGGAAGATTGTTTCATATTATCTCTCCAATCCAATTAACTTTGTTTTATCAGGTCTAAATATTTTTATAAAATTAATAAGAGTTACACTGAATCCAGACAAAAATTATTATATGAATACAAGAGAAAACTATACTTCATATTTTGTTAGACAATGATTAAGTGTTACATATAATATAATGAATAATAATATCTTGGTGGTTAAATATGGGTGAAGTCATTAAAAAGCGTTTCGGTTTAAATGAAGCTGGAGATGCATTAAAACGGGTTGAAGTGAACAATATTAATATTTATTTTGAAGGGAGGTTGCTTAAAGACTGCAGCATTTTTCGAATTGGAAATAGATATATAATACCTCTAAAGCAAGTAGTAGAAATGTTAAAGGGAACAATTCATATGTTTATTAATAAAGCCTTAATAAACATAGATGGGCAAAGATTAGTGATTAATTTAAACAGCAAAAAATACAAATCCATTATTATAAAAAATCAATGGTATTTATCAATTATTGATATTGTAAATATATTTAGCATGAAGATTCGATGGAATTATAAAAACAGTACCATAAAGTTATTTATGAGAAGAGAAAAGATAGAAAAAAGAGAACTAATCATAAAAAGAAAAAAGGCACTTATTAGATTTGAGGATTTTACTTTAGGAAATCCGTACGATGATGCAAAATGTTTAGAGAAATTTAGAATAATGATTGATTATTTATACTGTAAAGGGATTCCTTTTCATATTGCGTGGATTCCGAGGTTTATGAATCCCATGGAACATATTGATAATGATATTGTGAGAGATTATAGTATTTTCAATGCAGACTTCTTATTTACTTTAGACTATGCATTAAGTAAAAATGGAATTATTGGCCTTCATGGTTATACGCATCAGTTTGGTAATGAAATTTCTGGCGACGGAACAGAATTCGATGATAATACAAATAATGATGAGGAGAGTATTCGAGATAGGATAAAACGTTCCATAAATACTGCTAGGGCATTAGGATTAGAATATAAATTTTTTGAAAGCCCACATTATGCTTCTAATAGTTTTCAGCAAAGTATAATGGAACAATATTTTAAATATATGTATGAACCTTTTACTGGAATATGGAGCGATAAGGTAATCAGAAGTCCGCGAAACAAGAGAACGATATATGTGCCAACTCCTTTAGGGTATGTGGGAGAAAATGATGGAGTTGATGATATGATAAGTAAAATAAATAGTATAGGAGATGAGGTTCTAGCTAGTCTATTTTATCATCCCTTTAGAGAATTTAAATACATTACTTTGGGTATTGGGGAAGATGGCTATCCTACCTTTAGCTACTCCAATAATTCGAATTTGCATAGAATTATTGAAGCACTCCAAAATAACAATTATAAACTTGTAAAAATAACAAATTTAAAGCCAAAATCGTCAATATGCGAAAAAATGCATCAGTTTTTCATGAAAAAAGATTAACAAATTACTTCATTCAGTAGTTTAGAGAGCTGTTGCCATGCCTTCGTTATTCTATATGAAGGCATGGCAACAGCCACTTTTACTCTTAGAATAAAGAGGTTTGTATTGCAGCGGCAGCAGAAGTAATATTAAGAGCTCCATTAAAATAAGGATGCATTAACTGGCTTAAATTATGAGTTTCTTTATCTAGCCAAGTTAGTTCAGCATTCCTGTGGAAAATTACAGGCATTCTATTGTGAATAAGAGACATATCCTCGTTGGCTTCAGTAGTAATTATTATAAATGCTTCAAAATCTTCCCCAAGTTCATTAGTAAAACTGTTATATATTGCTGCCATAGAAAAAAGCTTTTTTTCTTTGAGAGTAATTGTAAATTTTTCTTTTTTGCCCTTTTCACCTTTCCACTCATAAAAGCAGTTAGCAGGAATAATACATCTTTTATCAAGCATGGACTTCTTAAAGGTTGGTTTTTCAAAGATAGTTTCTGCTCTACCATTAATAATAAGATTCTTTGAATTTCTATGACTAAAGCCCCATTTACATAGTTTTAATTCTTTATCTTGAGTTATTATGGGAACTAGGCTGCCAGGAAAAATCTCTCCTTTAGGAATAACTAAATCTTTATTTAAATTTGTAACATAGTTGTAGGATCGCAAAATATCTTCTATATCTGAATCGAGTAAGAATCTACCGCACATAAAATCTCACACTCCCTTTGATTATATATTATAGCATTAATGCGCATTAAATAATCACCTAAGTGCTCTCTGTAGCATATTTTTACAGTATAAGCATGTTTTTGTAGACAAGTTAGAAAGCAGAGGTGATTAAAGTGATTCCACTTGAAGATGAATTCAATAGGATTTACGATATGGACTTACATGAAATAAACCATAAGTTTAAATATATTGGAGAGGGGTCATCTAGGGCTGTTTATGCATTAGATAATCGATTGGTAATAAAGGTTGCTACCTGCAAAAGTGGATATTCTCAATGTAAATTAGAAAATCATATTTTTAATGATGTTAGTGATAATTTAAAGGATTATTTATGCCCCATAATATGGTATAGGCCTGGTATGATAGTTATGCCAAGGGCATATCCTTTAACTAATGTAATGAATCGTGAAGATGATGTGAATTTATCAAAGATTGGGAGAGGAAAGCAAGGTTATAAAGACTTGAGATATCTATCAAAAAAATACAATCTTCTTTTTGATGATATAATTGCTCCAAGCTCTTGGGGATTTTTGGATGGAAAACTTGTTCTAATCGATTATGGTTGTAAAAATTAGATCTGGTATTTAGGAGTAGTATTTAATTTTGTATGCTGCTCCCTTCTATTAAGAATTAAGATTAGGATTATTAAAAACAAAATACAGACAGATTAACCTGTCTGTATTTTAATTATTTGTAATATAATTTACTAACTCAGCAGCACATGCTTTGATAGAGTCTAATTTGTAATTCCGGGTTTTATTGGTTATTCCTATAAAGTCAAATCTCTCAGCCCTTAAATGCATCATTATTCTTTCCATTCCAAAAAGACAGGATAGGAGACCATTACCTGAACCTCCTGCGGCGGCTATACATACTACTGGCTTACCTTCTAAGTTATTTCTTCCCTTATTATAAGCTTCGCATCTTCTTAATCTGTCAAAAAAGGCTTTAGCTGATTCACTCATATCGCCCCAATAAACAGGGGTAATAAAGAAGTAAGCATCCATTTCAGCAACTAACGAATGTAAACCTTGGAAATCATCTTGTCTCTGACAGGAATAGCTTGTACTACATGTTCCAAAGCCATTTTCGCAGGCATGACAATTTGAAACTTTTAAATCATTTAATCTTATATAGGTTACTTCAGCACCAGCTTCTTTTAAAGCGGCTTTTGTAGTTTGACCACAGGCTTCAGTTAAACCATTTATATTAGGGCTGCTAGTGATTATCATTATTTTCATGGCATATCCCTTCTTTCTTAAATATAATATGCAGTTTACTATATTATACTATTATAAGGAGAGAAGGAACAAGGTTTTAAAAGTTACCGCATTAGTAGAAATTAACCATAGAACTAAAATAAATTTTTAAGAAACTTCTTCAGATATATTATCCCCATCATTTCTATAAATTTTCTTTATAATATCCTCAATTTGCATTTCTTTTATGGTCATATCGCTAATTGGTATTTTACTCATTACATAAGATAAAATTGTTGGAGCATCTATTACAGTACTATTAAAAGATATAAATAAGGATTGACCTTCTATCCAAGTTTTAGCTTGTTCTTCATCTAAATTGAAGTTTTTTGCTACATTAATTTTTTTTGCATCCTGTTCATTTTTTACTTCTATCTGGATTGTTCTCATATATCCATAGTTTTGTCTAAGTGTCTTAAGTTTATCATCATATATTTTTTCTCCATTGTTAATAATGATAACTCTGTCACTTAATTCTTCTATATCACTCATATCATGGGTAGTTAAAATGATTGTTGTTTTAAATTCACTATTTATTTCTTTAATAGCTTTTCTTATATTTTCTTTTACAACAACATCTAGTCCTACAGTAGGTTCATCAAGGTATATTACCTTAGGATTATGAATAAGTGCTGCAGCTAAATCTGCTCTCATTCTTTGTCCTAAAGAAAGTGTTCTAACGGTTCCTTGAGTAAAGCTGGATAGTTCTAATACATCATTTAAAAATTTCATTCTTGATTTGAATTTATCATCAGGTACTTCATAAATATCTTTTAATATTGAAAAAGTCTCTGTTAGGGGCAGATCCCACCAAAGCTGAGTTCTTTGACCAAACACAACTCCAATGTTCTTAGCATTTTTTTGTCTGTTTTCGTAAGGGATTAATCCATCCACCGTACATTTACCGGAAGTTGGTGTTAAAATTCCTGTCATCATTTTTATGGTTGTAGATTTGCCAGCACCATTTGAACCTATATAACCTACGATTTCGCCTTTATTAATATGAAAGCTCATATTATTTACAGCAGTTTTTATTATTGATTCATTAGAAAATAAGCCCTTTACTGCACCTACTAATCCAGGCTGTTTTTTATAAATTTTAAACGATTTCGTCAGGTTTTCAACATGTATCATATTATCACTCCATTCACTTTAAATACTAGTTTCCAGCACTTTCGTATATCCTCATACCCCTTAGCCAAGTAGCATAGGATATGATAAAGGTAATAACAGCAACTGCACAGGTTCCGCCTAAAGCATAAGTTAAATTCATCCTTCCTATAAAATAAGCTGCAGGAATAAATGCAGTAAAGGCAAATGGAATCAATATTGTAATGATAAATTGAATGCCTTTTGAATATATTGAATTTGGATATTTTGTAAAGTCTGAAATGTTATATGCAATTTGTAATATACCTATGCTTGTCTTTATCCAAAAAGCAAGTGAAGCAAAGAAAAGTTTTATTGATGTATATATTACTGCACCTGCGATTATAACTATTATTAGTACAATGATATTTATAAAGGTGAATTTTAATTTTAGGTTCATGCAAGCGATTGCCATAATGGCAAAACCTACAGCTAACTCTCCGAAAGCATCTGCTTGAAGAGTCTCTGATATCATCTGAAACAAAGGATTAATGGGCCTTAGAAGATATCTATCAAAATCGCCTCTTACAATTATACGCATACTAAACATCCATATATTATCCGTTAGAAGATGGTCAAGTCCCCTAGGTAATTGTGCAAAACCATAGATAAATAATATCTCATTAAAAGACCATCCATTTAAACTAGGAATATTATTAAATACCAGGTAAAGAAAGCCTAGTCCTGAAGCTTGAGCAATAAGAAAGCCTGCCAAACCAATGAAGAAATTAACCTTCGATTGCATTAAAATTTTTGAATATTGACTTACAAATTTTATGTACAATTTAATATATCGTAACAAAATATTACCCCCCTAAAATCATTAGACGCTTAGTTGCTTTTTTCCATATGAGGCGGCTAATTAAAAATAATACTCCAATCCAAACAACTTGTACCAAAATAGCTTTTAATGCTTCATAGCCTGTAAGCTTTTGCAGGTATATCATAACAGGGGTATAATTTATAGAACCAAAGGGAACAAAATTCATAGCATGCTGAAACCATAATGGGAAAAATGCCAGTGGTATAATCTGACCCGAGAAAAAATTAAAAATAGAATTTTTACATACTCTAAGGCCCCATATATAGGTTACATAGAATGCTAACATTCCAAAGCAAAAGTTAAATAAGAATAAAATATAAAAGCTTAAAAGACAACTGCAAGTATAAAGCAATATGGTACCTATACTAGGAGGAAGCTCATGCGCAGTATAGTAACGTACTAAAATAAGCCCTATCCACATAGGAACCGATAAAGTAACAAACTGGTAAGCTACTGTGCCTAGACATTGAAATAATAATCTAAGATGATAGCTGATTGGTCGTATAAGATTCATAGCTATGTCACCAGTAAGGACTTCCTCACCTACAATCATATCTCCACTAGAATTAACTGCTCTAGCAGTTATATTGCTCATAAAAATATAAACAATAATATTTGATAAAGTAAAACCATTAAGAGTAGAAGTAGGAGAACTTTTAAATATAGCTATCCACAAATAGTAGGTTACAAAGACTTGAATGAGTCCGCCAATTGCAAACATAAAAAAATTCATACGATAACTCATAGCTCTTTGTATTTCGCTTTTAGCGAAAGGTAGATAAAGATTTAATCGCTTTTTCTTCGGTAAAGAATCCATGTAATCACCTCCAGAAATTTATATTAGTATATTTTACCTTTTTGAAATGGAATTGTCAAATAAAAATGGAATCTATATAAATAAGTGGAATATTGACGTAAATTAACAAAAAAAGCACAGCTATAAACTGTGCTACAAAGATTGTAGGTAAAAATATATTTTAAAGATTTAAGATAAGGTTATTAGTATATATAAGTTAAATACTGTGCATAAGCCCATCCTTGAACTCCATTTATGCTTATCTGCATCCAAGTTTTATCGCTATTATATCCAAGTACTTGAGCATATTGATTTTGATTGATGGTACCTAATATATAACCATTATTCGGATTGCTTCTAATATTTAATAGAGAAACATTTTTCACCGTAACATATTTACCACTTGGTATTGCAGCAATGTTAGCACCCCAAACCCAGCCAACATGTCCATTGTACTTCAATTGATACCAACCATTTGAGTAATTAATTAGATACGCTATTGTTCCCTTCGGTACTGTTCCTATTATAGACGCACTAATTGATGGGCTAGTTCTAAAGTTTGCTGCATAGTTAACATTAGCTATTTGAGCAAATACACCAGGAGCTACAGGCTTAGGAACAGAGGAAGATGTAGTAGTAGTTGTTGTTGCAGTAGTAGTAGTGCTTGAAGTTGGTGTCGGTGTTGGTGTAGGTGTTGGTGTAGGTGTTGTACTAGTGGTTGAAGTTTGAGTATCCTCAACTATATTTATATATCTTCCAGGAATATAACCCTTATTAAGCTCATTCATTGTCAAGAAATATTGTTTTGTTCCCTGTATGCCGCCAAAGGTTTGATCAGGTGTTGCTTCATAGGTGTATGCCCCTGAAATACCATTTAGAGTGCCCCAGCGATCGAAAATAACTACGTGATCACCAGGTCTATCTAGTATATCCATATGCTTTAGATCACTAAGATTTATCTTTGTAAAATATTTGTCAAACATAGTAGAAGTGGATAGCTTTGAATCTTGGATATTAAAAGCTGCTTGCACAAAACCTGAACAGTCAAGTCCCGCTGTGGTTTGTATATAACCAAAACCAGCATCAGTGTTAACGTTTCCGGCAAATGCCCCCTGATTTATAGCATCCTGAAAGCTTGTCCATGGTTCCCCGTAAGAATGTGAATCTAATCCATCAAGACCACCCCAATCATATGGTATACCAGTCTCCTGAGCTGTTATAATACCTTTAAACTGCGTAGGTTGTGTAACCATTGAAGTATAGTTTGAAGCTACAGTTCCATTTTTACTACTGGAATATGTCCAGGATAAGTTGATCATATTTAATGCTCTCTGCTCAGCTTGTGATCTTGTTATTGGTGATGAAGCAGCGTCAACTTTAAGGAAAGGAATAGCTGTGGCAGACATAGTAAGTGCAATAGCAAAAATCAAGGCTTTTAACTTATTTCCTTTCATGTGTTATCACCTCATAAATAATTATATGTGAATTCATAGGTTAACTTATTATTATCATTGTAAGAACAATTATAATAGTCACATACGCTTATAACAATAATCAAATTGTGGAACAGTTTTATGTATATATGAAAGATTATATACTTATGAGAAAATGACCATGATGTGCTATTTAAAGTTGATGAATTATCATAATGCAACAAAAAAAGGAGAGGATAAATTTCCCCTCCTTCTATGATCTAATCAACAAATACTAGCTTGTCTATTCTCGCGGTAATAGGTTTTGACCATAACCATTGATTAGTAGTGCTATCATCAAAATAGAACAATGCTCCATTAGATGGGTCTGCTCCTCGAAGTGCATCATAGGCCGCATTTATAGCCTGCTGAGTTGCTGGTTTATTAATCCAACCATTTAGCACTGGTGTGAATTGGTAGTAACCGTTTATTGTTTGATATATAACACCACTTATTGAATTTGGAAATTGTCCGCTTTGTACTCTATTTACTACAACTGCTCCAACAGCTACCATGGCATTGTAGGGTTCACCATTTGCTTCAGCTGTTATAAGTCTTGCAAGCAAGTCCACATCACTTGCTGTATACGGTATTACTCCCTGTAAACTAGATGAAGCTGAAGTTGATGTTGAAGTTGATGTTGAAGTCGAAGTTGATGTATACACAGGTATGTTAAGTTTTTCACCTACATATATATAGTCTGTCCAAATCCCATTAGCTTTTCTTAGGGTACCAAGCGTAATGCCATTTCTTTTAGCTATAGAATATAAAGTGTCCCCACTTTGTACTGTATAAGTTTTGCAGGAAACATTAAGTACCTGACCAGGATATATAGTAGTGCTTGTTAATCCGTTATTATTCATTAATGTAGTACTAGAAGTATTAAATAGGTTTCCTATACTATAAAGTGTATCTCCAGATGAAACCGTATATGAGGCTGCTTTTGCAGAGCTGCCTAATGAAAAGGTCATAACTGCAGCTGCTAGTATAGCACATAATTTTTTTGATTTAAACATAGTTTTTTACCTCCTTATGCCTCCGGGGTTAGTTGACGGATTCGGGCTGAGGCGCCCTACTCTTAAAAAGAGATTCACCCCTGTAGGGTATCCCCCGTACTCCTTTTAGAGATTCGGCTTGCTATGAGTGTATTTTAACAGAATCTTTAAAGCAGAAGCTATATTAAATCAGTGGTATATAAACCATATACCACCTCTATAGGAATTGTAGGATTTAAAATGACTAATAAAAAATGGTCAGTCCATAACGAACTGACCATTTTTTATTTAAGCTCCAATAGTCTCATTTTCATGTTCCCATGCAGGTTCTGGTCCTCTAAGGTATGATATGAATGCTGCAAACAGACTGAATGCAAAGGATATTGTAAATGCTGTTCTCAGTCCTGAAATAAACTGAGAAATAGCTATTCCTTTGGAACCAACCTGAGTCCCCACGAAAAGGGACTGCATAGCTTCTGGAGATATGCTTGAGGATATAATTGCCATAGATAGTGCAATACTTAAAACTGTACCTGCGTTATTAAGCATTGTTCTAATCCCAGCAGCTATTCCTCTCTTTTCAGCAGGCACAAGACTCATAATAGAGGTTGTATTTGGAGAGAAGAATATACCAGAACCAGCTCCGATAATTAACATCCATACAATTAGTTCTGTATTAGATGTTGAAGCTGTTATTCTCATAAGTCCAAACAAACCTATAGCGGAAACAAATAGGCCTATTGAGCTTAGGACTCTTGCACCATATTTATCTGAAAGAAAACCGCTTATAGGAGAAATAAGCATCATTGAAAGAGCAAAGGGGCAAAGGAGAATTCCAGCTATAATTGGATCTATAGCCTTAATACCTTGGAAATAAAAAACTAACAGGAAGGTTACAGCACCCCTAGCCACACCATTTAAAAAATTACTTGCATAAGCAAAGGCAAGTATTCTCGTACTAAGTAATCTTAAATCAAGCATTGGATATTCTACGCTATTTTCAATATGGATAAATAAAACCATAAACACAACTGATATTATAAATAAAGTAATAACGAAAGCATTAATCCAACCAACAAAGCCGCCAAAAGAAAGAGCTGTAAGCAGCGCTAACATTCCTATACTAAAGGTTAATGTACCTTTCAAATCAAATTCTTGTTTTTCAGGAATTGTATTTAATTCTTTTAATTGAACAGCTGCCCATACAGTACCAATTAAGCCTATAGGTATGTTTATATAAAATATGCTTCTCCAGCCAACACCTATTAAAACACCGCCTAATATTGGACCAGCAACTGCGCCAATACTAATCAGCATACTATTAATTCCTAGGGCCTTTCCTAATTCCTTTTTAGGAAAGGCATCTGCCACAATAGCAGTACTGTTAGCCATAATTAAGGAACCGCCTATTGCTTGAATTAATCTAAATATTAGAAGTTGAATACCATTAGCTGATAGAGCGCATAATAAGGAGGCAGCTGTAAAGATAGCAAAGCCGCTTACATATAGCTTCTTTCTTCCAAACATATCAGCAATCCTTCCAATGGAAGGTACAAGAATTGTTAATAGAAGCATATACCCCATAATTGTCCACATCATTGTATTCATGCTGGCATTTAAATCCTTCATTATTACCGGAAGAGCAATCATTAATGTATTGCCGCTTAATACAGAAAAAAGGGCACCAATGCTTGTACATGATAAAGCAACCCATTTATAATTATCTTTCTTCATTATTACACCTTCTTATTTATTATTTTCTAAGTCTATTAGTTTTTTTAGTACTTCTTCATATTTTTGCTTTACTTTTTCTAAAACCATTTCTTTTTGATCAATAAGCTGAATATGCTGCTGTATTGTTTCTATAGAGTTATGTATTTCTTTAATATTATTCGAGGATTCATTGCTAAATATTTCTCTTAGACTTTGCTCCATATTAAGAATTTCCTTAACCTCATTTAGGGAAAAACCTAAGATATCTCGAAATTCTTTAATTCTTTGAACTTTTTCAATGTCTTCTTCAGTATACAATCTATAGCCGGCTTCCGTTCTGATGGGTTTAACAAGTTCTATATCTTCATAGTATCGCAATGCTCGCTTGGTTAATCCTAGTTTTTTTGCTACATCTTCAATTTGAAAATACTGTTTTTTCATTTAATATCCTTTCTATCTCCACTTATTCCGCTAAGATTAATAATTAATGATTTCTCATCAATTATTTTATACTTCTATAACCTTAACGTCAAGGTTATTGTTTATATTGTACTAGGCGGCTAATATATAGACTATTGACCAATTTAGTAGTAATATATTAATAATGAGTATAAACTCTGAGGAAAGAGAAAGAGGGATAAATATTATGGGTACTATTTTATTCGTTGATTCAGGCTGTGATTTATCTATAGATTTTTTAAATAACAATAATATTAAATTTGTACCTTTAGCATTTGAATTTGAGGGACAAGAGTATAAAGATGATTTTGGAAAGACCATGGGATATAAAGAATTTTATGATAAATTGCGAGAAGGGGTAGTATCTAAGACTTCTCAAATAAATATATATAATTATTATGAGGAATTTAAGGCTTATATAGAAAAAGGACATTCAATAATATATATTGGACTTTCTTCAGGGTTAAGTGGTTCAGCAGCAAATGCAGTTATGGCTAAAAACCAGATTGAGGAAGATTTCAAGGATGCTGATATCAGTGTTGTAGATAGTATGGGGGCATCAATGGGGATAGGGCTGCTTGCATATTATGCTTCTGAGATGTTGAATAAAGGAATTGCTAAAAATGATGTAGTTTTATGGTTGGAAGAAAATAAACTAAGACTTAATCATTGGTTTACTGTGGAAGATTTAAATCATCTAAAAAGAGGTGGACGTATATCTCCCACTGCTGCAGCTTTAGGAACATTGCTTAATATAAAGCCAATTCTAAATGTAAATAATGAGGGCAAGCTTATTCCAGTGGAAAAAGTAAAAGGAAGAAAAAAGGCTTTAAAAACCTTAGTTGAAAAATTAACTGAGAATGTTATAGATGTCGAACAGCAGGTAATTGCAATAAGTCATGGAGATTGCATTGAGGAGGCAGAACACGTTAAAGAACTTATTTTACAGAGATTCAATGTTAAAAATATTATAATAAACAATATTGGCCCTGTAATAGGAAGTCATTCAGGACCGGGAACTGTGGCATTATTTTTTCTGGGAAATAAGAGATAAAAAAGCTAAGAAATCGTATTTTTAAATAGTGAACGTAAACAAGCTATGTCTAAACTAACTCATTAGTTTTGAAGACATAGCTTGTTATAATTAAAGATATTATTTTAGTGAACCAGACATTTGGTTTATTTCATTTTTAGCCTTCTGCACATCGCTATCTGGGGCATCTTTTGTTGCATACCAACCTTTTTGTTTCATTGCATCAAAAACCTTAAATTGAACGTCTTGAGCATTTTTAAAATTATTAACTAATGTATTTCTAAGGTTTTGACAAGAAGTTTCAGTTATTCCTACGCTGTATCCTGAGATTGTTTGTTTTTCAGTTGCAAGCAAATCATGCATTAATTCCTTTTCTGAAAATGCACCTGTCATGTGTAATTCCTCCTTTTATTGATGAGAATCTAAATATGTTTTTAAAGAATTAAAATTATCTTTATGAATCTTAGCTGCTTCGTTGCATAGGTTTTTTAATTGAGCATCAGTACATAATTGAGCATATTCATGACATTTTTTGTTTAATAAACTTTCATAGCTGATTTGATCTTCAATTACTTTTAAATTATTGCTTTCAATTTGTTTTGTATTGGCAGTTAACATATAATTACCTCCTTTATTTCTATTGACGCTACATAGTTATTATTTCTTTATTAAATTATAAATATAATGGTAATTTGAGGTAAGGTTTAAAGGTGAAGCTTTACCGAGAAATAATGATTTGTTATATCCTGCAAAATTTTACAGCAGGTTTGAATCAAAAAGAATACAATGTGGTGAAAGTTTATTTTACAAATCAAATAAACAACCAACCAGAATTAATATGTATTGAGAAAAGATATGCAACAAAGAAAAGTAAGTTATCGCTGTATATTGAGTAATTTATTTCAAATAATAACTTTGCAGGAGTAATTATCTTTGTAAAGTTTGATGAAAGGAGAAGGAGATATATGAGTGATAAATCAAAGGTAGCAAAGGTTAAAAAAAATAAGGATGGAGACATAACTGACGTAATGCTTGACAATGGGAATGTTTACTCAATTGACGAAGCAATAATGCTAGCAAAGGATGATAAATTAGAAGGGGTTAACGTAGGAAAGGCGCGAAATGGCAGAGAGTACTTAAGAAGCAACCCTAATGGAGAAGAAGGGGATAATTTAGATAACAAGCCTACCTTTTAATTTTGGGAATTCGATGGACAGAGAAAAAGACATGTGTTTGTAAAAATTATTGAGGGATAGATAATGCCTAGTTGAAGCTAGGCATATAATCTATTCACAGACATCAATCCAGGTGGCATTTGTTAGGCTGTGTATTTCATTAGGAGATATTTTCATGGCATAGTTTTTTGAACCTGCGGCTGGATATACATACTGAAAATCCTTAATTGATAAATCTAAATATATTTCTAGTGAATTTTTTAAACCAAAAGGGCATACCCCTCCAACAGGATGACCAGTTATTTCTTCAACGTCATTGAAATCCACCATCTTAGCCTTCTCTTTAAAAAACTGTCTATATTTTTTATTGTTTATACGTCCATCACCTTTTGTGACTATCAAAACATTCTTATCCTTTAGCTTAAATGCTAAGGTTTTTGCAATAAAAGATGGATCAACGCCAATAATCTTGGAAGCTAATTCAACGGTAGTGCCACTATCATTTAATTCAATAATAGGATCACTAATTCCTCGGTTGATAAAAAATTGTCGTACACTTTCAACGCTCATTTACATACCTTCTTTCTATCCTATAAACAATATACTGGTAAATTATCAGTATACTAGCACTAAATGAAGTCTAAGTCAAATATCTCAACAGGTTGAGAATAATATTTATTTGTAAAGTTTTGGTGAACTTACACTAAAAATATCATATGCTCTATAATGAATTTATAATTATAATATGCTATAATTGAAGCAAAGGAATAGAATTTATATATTAATGGGGGGAAGTTTATTGTACAAATGTGAGGTTTGTGGAAAACTGGCTGATAAGCACCATATAGTATATAGAAGCCAAGGTGGTGTAGACTTTCCGCTTAATTTCAAATATTTGTGCTCTGAGCATCACAGGGGGAAGAATGGTCCTCATAAGAACAGAAAACTAGATTTGGAGTACAAGCTAGAATTACAAAATAAGCTAGAGAGTCTAATGTACAAGGATTATTACACGATAGATGAGCTTGTAGGAATACTTGAGATCAATAAGGGTATGCTTAAAAAGCTTTTAAAGGATTATAGATTATACAAAGAAGGTTATAGAACTTCAGACATCATAACTAGACTTATGGGAAGAAAGATATATAGCGAATATATGCTGGAAGAATATGAAGATTTTATACCAATTTTTAAACCTGTCTAAAAGTAGACAGGTTTTTTATTATTCAATTCTAGGTTTGCCTGGGTCGCAATCAGGCTTTTTAACCTCTGATACCATGGAGAGTTTAGTTAGGGCTGGAAACTTTATAAGACCTGCTCTTTGAAAACCCTTCATTTCCTTTGATTTTGAGTATAAGTCATTAAATGTTTTTCTAAATTTTGTGCTTGTTTTAATAAGCATTTTTTCCGACATATCAAGATTTGAGGCTATAGAAGCCGCGTGACCAACACCATCAAGCAGCCATAGCAGATGATAATGGACTGGATTGAAAAATTGTATGTAAGTGAACAGTTCATTTGTTACTAAATTTAGAAAAAAGCTATAGAATATATTAGAAATGATTTTATATGCCATGCAGGAGGTATTATTTATGAAGAGAAAGAAAGAACTTCTACAGGAAATAAAAATGTTGGAGAAGGAATTAAAGTCTTTGGCTTCAATTGTTAGTGATGAGTCGGTGATACCTACAGAAGATGAAATCCATGGATGGTCTATCAGAATGAATGCATGTATATCAAGACTTGAAATATTAAAGGAAGAGATTTTAGAGTTTTATAGAAGTTGAATTCATAAAATTATCTTGTTAAAGTCGTAAAAGAACTAAGAATTCAATATCCCCCTTCTGTTTTGTAACATAACAGAAGGGGGATTTCAATATATAAAAACAAAGCATAAACAGATGTATTTCTATATATTTGGATAAGTATAAATCGCATAATAAGTAGGCACTACTATGTATAGGTAAACAAGTTTACGGAGGAATGTGATTAATATGCAGCAGGAATATAATAAGGGTGCTTCAGAAACGGAAAAATTAGAACAGACAAATTCTCCAGTTAAAAATGTTTCTACTTCTGTAGAGGAAAATCTGCTTTTCATCAAAAATCAATTAGGAGAAAGTATTGGTTTAAGCGAAGGGAAATTTAAAGCCTTTGGAGGATATATAGAAACAGGTATAGTATTTATCGAAAATCTTTGTGATAAAGAATTAATAAACAATCAGGTTATTTCTCCTTTATTAAAGGAAACTATAGATGTTACAATTCAAGATAATGATATTAGTACACTGGCTAAGACACTATATATATCATCATTAAATACTAAAAAAATAGATCAGATGGAAGAGGTCATAGGTGAGTTATTAAAAGGAAATACAGCAATTTTTTTTCAGGGGTTTAGCAGTGCACGTATAGTCCAAAGCCGAAAGATTGAAAAGAGATCTATAGATAAACCCGAAAATGAAATAACTATTTTTGCTGCTAAAGAAGGTTTTGTAGAAGATTTAGCTACTAATGTTAGTATGATTATTAGGAGACTGCCTGTACCAGCACTTCAATGTGAAAACTTTACGCTAGGGAGCTTATCACGTACAGATTCAAAATTTCTATGGATGAAAGGTTTAGCTAAGGATGAGATTATAGATGAAGTGAGAAGACGTCTTAATGATGTAGATACTGATATGGTAGATGGGACTAGTACATTAGCTGAATTTATACAAGATAAACCAACTAGTATATTTCCAACTTATAGATTGACTGAGCGTCCAGATGTAGTTTCTAGGGCATTGTCAGATGGTTATGTAGTAATACTTTGCGATAATAGCCCATTTGCACTGATAGCGCCAATGTGCTTTTGGGATAGCTTTAAAACCATGGATGACTATTCACAGTTACCTTTTGCTAGTTCTTTTTTAAGAATTATTAGAATTATAGCTTTTTTTGTAGCTAGTGCCGTATCGCCATTATACCTCTCTTTTGTAACCTATAATCATACTGTTGTTCCTCCCTCTCTGGCGTTGAATATTTCCCAAGGAAGAGAGGGTGTTCCATTTCCTTCAATAATAGAGTTAATAGTTATGACAGTAATTATTGACATAATTCGTGAAGCTGGAACGCGTATGCCGGGAATAGTAGGGTATTTCATAGGAACTTTAGGTGCTGTGGTAATTGGTCAGGCTGCAGTGGCGGCAGGCTATGTAAGTGTATCTCTTATTATAGTAGTGTCATTCTCAGCAATAGCTACCTTTGCTATTTCATCAACTATATTGGTAAATACAGCGAGAATGCTTAATTATATTTTAATATTATTCGCTGGGGGATTAGGGATATTTGGGTTTTTCAATGGTAGTTTTATTATTCTATGGAGAATGTCAGTTTTGGAATCCTTTGGAGTACCGTATTTATATCCAATTGTACCAGTAGAATTGAAAGGCTGGAAGGATCTCTTTGTTAGAGCACCGTTTAAGGTGTTAAAAGATAAGTTAACTTTAATTACAAATGTAAAAGGTAATAAAAAATAGCAGTGAAAAAAAGTAACAAAGTATCATATAAGAGAAGGTGAAATCCATTGAGAAATGATAGGTTCACAAGAGAACAGATTATTTTTCTTACATTTGCCAGTGGCTGCAGCAATATGGCATTTAATTTTATTTGGGCAGTGTATTTAGCAGGAAGAAGCGGCTGGGTTGCATTAGGGATAGGAATTCTTTTGATAATTCCTTTTATAATTGCAATTTTATTTTTAAGCAAATGCTATCCTGAACGTAATATATTAGATATTATAAATATTAGTTTTGGCAAACCTCTTTATATAATTATAATAATAATAAATGCAATAATAAATATTGTTTTAGGAGTAACTATTTTAAATTTTCTAGCGGGAACAGTTAAGGTGTATTTTTTACAGTTGACGCCATCATGGGTAATTATACTCTTGAGTGTTATCATAGCCTTATTATTTGTAAATAATAAAATTCTGCTCTTTGGAAGAACTGTAGAATTACTTACCATATGGTATATAATAAATTATTTTGCAGGTTTTTCCTTAAGTTTTGTAAAAGAATTTAAAGTTGAAAATATATATCCTATATTCGATACTACACTGTTAAGGTTTGGAGAAGCGGTGTTTTTTTCTTTAGGTTCAGCTTCTGAAATATTACTGTTTATAGTAGTGATGGTTGAACATATGCCACAAACGAAAGGGAGTAAAAGAAGTATAATAAAAGGAATTGGACTTTGGTCTTTTGTATTGTCCTTAGCAGTATTTATTATGCAGGGCGTATCTGGAACGGAATTGTTATTCAGGGTTTCTTCCGCAGGTGTTGAAATATCAAGAGTTATTTATTTTGGGGAGTTTCTTAGAGGATTAGAGGTGTTTATTCTAGCTACCTATCAGCTTATCTGTATTTTAAGATTATCACTATATTTATATTGCATTTGGATACCTATAAAAAAAGTATTTAATGAAAAAAATTCTTTGTATATTTTGGTGTTAATTTCATCTATTATGACAATATTCTCCATAGGATTAAATTCCTTTAATGAAGCATTCTTTATTTCACTATTCATGAATTATTATGTTATTTTGCCGTTTATAGTAATTGTTATAATAATAGCTTTTTTAGGTGTTTTGGTTATGAAGAAAAGGAATGGAAGTGGTGTAGAGTGAAAAAAATAATATGGCTTATATCATTGGTAACCTTTACATTTTTTTTTACTAGCTGTTGGGATTATACAGAGTATGAGCAAATGGCTCAAATCTATTCCTTAGGAATAGATTTGGATATTAGGACAAAAGAAGTAACAGTAACACTACAATTTATTCCGATAACTAAATCCTCAGGTGAAAAATCAGCTGAGATAAATAGAGGAACGGTGTACTCTGCATCTGATGCTACAATAATGGGAGCAATTACAAAGCTGCAGCAAGCAAGTACTAATAAATTGTTTTATGGTTATATACAAGTGTTGGTGATTGGTGAGGATGCAGCAAAATATATTATGAAAGATATAGTTGAACACTTTGAACGTACCCCAAATACTCGTAATTCTATAGGTATAGTAATTGTACCTGGAAAGGCCGAAGGTGTAATCGCTACTCGTGATCCAAATTCTGTGACCTCTTCAGGAAAAAAAATACGTATGTTTTTAAACTCCTATCAAAGCAATGGAAGCACATATTTGGTTACTTTACGTGACTTTTTACAGATGATGACAAGACAAGGATATGAACCAGTAGCGCCCAAAATTATAACTACGTCACTAGTTGATGATCCTGGTGAAGCTACAGGAGGAGAAAAAAATGGTATAAGGTTTGCAGTAGAGAAGAAAGGTAATTTAATGGCAGGTGGTATGGCGGTCTTCAAAAAAGATAAACTTGTTGGCTGGCTTAATAATAAAGAAACTATGGGGTTAAATTGGATATTAGGTAATAAAATTAATGCCTTTAAGGTTACTGACAGAGGAGATGTTAAGTTAAGTGATGGTAATACGGACAGGTTATCTATTCATGATGAGTTAAAAAAAACGTTATACTTTTATATAACAAAATCGGGAAGGAAGGTTAAGGTTAGAATAGAAAATAATAAACCTGTTGTATACCTAGATATTAAGATAGAAGCAGCTTTAAGAAAATATTATAGTGTTGGAGGCGATGAATATATTGATCCAGAGATAGTTGGTTCATTAGGGAAAAAATTAGAAAGCAGCATATATTCAGATGTTACCGCAGCATTAAAAAAAGGTAAAGATGAATTGAATTCAGATATATTTGGCTTTGGCTTTAATTTTTACAGACAACATCCTAAGGTATGGCATAAATATTATGAGAAGGCTTGGGAAAGTGAATTCTCCAGTATCCCTGTTAGGGTAAATATTAAGGTTAAGGTGAATAATACCGGAACCAATATTAAGAAATTCTTTATAAAGTGAATGTAAGATATAATTACCAAAGTTATATTAGCTAGAATAATCAGGAATAATAACTGCCATGGTAAAAATAAATCGGTGGATTAAATTATGCAAAAAAATAAATATTCATTTATAGACTAGTTATGCATAAATGATGTATAATTAAAAGTGAAATTCAAAAAAACATTGCATAATTATTCTAATAGATGTATAATTATAAAAAAGCATATTACTTATATATATGCATAAGAAGAACGGAGAATTTAATATATTTATAAGGGGAGAGAACAAAATGATAAAGGCTGGAATAGTTGGAGCAACTGGATATGCAGGTGAAGAACTTGTAAGAATTTTAGTGATGCATTCTGAGGTTGAAATTGTAGGTATTACATCTAATTCTTTTGCGGGAGAGGATATTAGTAAAGTTTACCCAAACCTGAATGGATGTATAAATATGAAATGTGAATCCTTTGAAGAGATAGTAGGCAAATGTGATGTAATATTTGCGGCTCTCCCACATGGATTGAGTGAGGATATAGCATTGGAATGTGATAAGAAAGGTGTAGTATTTATTGACCTAGGTGCAGATTTCAGGTTAACTACAGAAGAGGATTACAAGCAATGGTACGGACTTGATTATAAATACAAAGAACTTCATGAAAAATCTCAATATGGATTATGTGAAATTCATAAGGAAGCTATTAAAAAATCTAAAGTTATTGCAAATCCAGGATGTTATCCTACTAGTATAACCTTAGGATTGGCTCCAGTTTTAAAAAATAAACTGATAGATATTAAGTCAATTATAGCTGACTCAAAATCTGGAGTTACGGGATCTGGAAGAGGTTTAAGTTTAGGAGCTCACTATCCTGAGTGTAATGACAGTATAAAAGCCTATAAGGTGGCTAGTCATAGACATGTTCCTGAAATTGAACAAGAATTATCTAACCTAGCTGGGGAAAAGGTAATGATTAATTTTACCCCTCATTTAACACCAATGAATAGAGGAATTTTGAGTACTATTTATTGTAATGTATTAGATGATAAAGCTGTTAAATTGGAAGAAATAATTAATTTATATAAGGAATTTTATAAGAATAACAAATTTGTTAGAGTACTTGAGGCAGGAAGCTTACCAGAGACAAAGAATGTTAGATGCTCAAATTATTGTGATATAGGTATTGTATTGGATGAACGTACTAATAGATTAATTATAGTTTCTGCTATTGATAACTTGTTTAAGGGAGCAGCGGGTCAAGCGGTTCAAAATATGAACCTAGTATTTGGATTACCAGAAGATACTGGATTAAAGTATATACCAAGTTCACTTTAGTAGAAAAAACAATAATTGAGGTTCAATGGAGGAAGAAAAAGTGGTGTTAAATAATATAAACAAATCTGAGATATTAATTGAAACTTTACCATACATACAAAAGTTCTATGGAAAAACAATAGTTGTTAAATATGGTGGAAATGCCATGATTAATGAAGAACTTAAGAATTCAGTTATAGAAGATATTATTCTAATGTCCTGCGTAGGTGTAAAAGTTGTAGTAGTGCATGGTGGAGGACCTGAAATAAGCAATATGCTTAAGAGAGTAGGTAAAGAAAGTAAGTTTGTAAATGGACTTAGAGTTACAGATGCAGAAACTATGGAAATAGTACAAATGGTATTAACTGGAAAGATAAACAAAGATATAGTGTCACTAATCGATAGAAGCGGTAGAAAGGCAATAGGCCTTAGTGGCATAGACGGAGAAATGTTAAAGGCTAAGAAGAAGCTTCAAGATGGTCAGGATATAGGATTTGTTGGAGAAATAACTAAGGTTAATGTAGATATAGTTGAGGATACCTTAAATGATGGATATATTCCTGTAGTATCTACTGTTGCTTTGGGTGAAGACGACTATAATACTTATAACATTAATGCGGATTATGCTGCTTCAAAGATAGCTGCAAAGCTAAAAGCTGAGAAACTGATTTTATTAACAGATGTTCCTGGAATTATGAGAGATCCAAGTGATGACAGTACTCTAATGTCAGAGTTAAAACCTCATGATATTCATGTTCTAAAAATGGATGGAGTTATAAAAGGTGGAATGATTCCAAAGGTTGATTGTTGTGTTGAGGCAATACGTGAAGGGGTTAAGAGAGCGCACATTATAGATGGAAGAGTTCCTCACTCAATATTAATGGAAGTATTTTCAGATCAAGGCGTAGGAACTATGATTTATTGATTAATAGAAAACAATTTTAGGTATTAAAGGGGGCCATTAGAATGAAAAAGGATGAAGTAATACAATTAGAACATGAAAATATAATGCAAACCTATGGAAGATTTCCAGTTGTTTTGGTAAGCGGAAAAGGTTCTATGGTATATGATATAGATGGAAAAGAATATGTAGATATGACAAGCGGAATTGGGGTTAATAGCCTGGGTTATAGCAATGAGAAATATAATAATGCTTTGAAAGAACAAATAGGCAATATACTTCATACATCTAATATATTCTACAATCCTAAAACTGTAGAGTTAGCAGAAAAGCTTATGAAAGTTTCAGGTATGTCAAAAGTATTCTTTTCAAATTCTGGAGCAGAAGCTAACGAAGGAGCAATAAAATTAGCTAGAAAATATTCAGCAGAAAAATATGGCGAAGCTAGATATAAGATAATAACATTAAAAAGTTCCTTTCACGGAAGAACGATAACTACGCTTGCAGCAACTGGTCAAGATAAATTCCATAAGGATTTCAAACCATTAACTACAGGATTTGACTATGTAGAGAGAAATAATATAGAAGAACTAGCAGAAAAAATAGATTCATCTGTTTGCGCAGTTATGATGGAAGCTATTCAAGGGGAAGGTGGAGTTTTTCCATTAGACCCAGAATACGTAAATGCAGTTAGAGAACTATGTAATGAAAAAGATATTGCTTTAATATTTGATGAGGTTCAATGCGGTATAGGAAGAACTGGTGAAGTATTTGGTTATGACAATTTTGGAATTAAGCCGGATATAGTTACTGTAGCAAAAGGACTTGGCGGCGGAGTTCCTATTGGTGGTTTCATGTGTAATGAAAAATTCGCTGCAGTATTAAATAAAGGTGATCATGGAAGTACCTTTGGTGGAAATCCTTTAGTTTGTGCAGCAGGCGTAGAAGTACTTAATCAAGTTATAAACGATGAATTTTTAGATGAAGTAAAAAGCAAAGGACAATACTTAAGAGAAAAGATAATGGAAATAAACAGCCCAAAGATAAAAGAAATCCGTGGTGCTGGACTTATGATAGGTGTAGAGATAAGCTGTGAAGCAAGTGAGGTAATAAATAAGGCAATAGAAAAAGGTGCATTATTCCTTACAGCTGGAAAGAATGTAATCAGAATGCTTCCACCTCTTGTAATAACAAAGGATGAAATAGATACAGCGGTTGAGATATTGAAGGAAGCTCTAGAAGCTTAATGAGAGTTGTAAATTATAAAGGGAGGGTTTTAGGTTGAATAAGGATTTATTAAAGCTGTCTGACTTGAATAAAGACGATATAATAGAAATTCTTGATTTGGCAGATCAATTAAAATATGAGTTAAAACATGATATACCGCACCATTACTTAAGTGGTAAGATATTAGGAATGATATTTCAAAAGTCTTCAACTAGAACAAGAGTATCCTTTGAAGCAGGAATGTTTCAATTAGGTGGCAGCGGTATGTTCTTAAGTTCAAGGGATTTACAAATTGGAAGAGGAGAACCTATTGAAGATACTGCAAGAGTTCTATCAAGATACGTGGATGCAATAATGATAAGAACCTATGATCAAGAAGAAGTTGAGACTCTTGCAAAATATTCATCAATTCCGATTATCAATGGTTTAACAGATGAGGCTCATCCATGTCAGGTGTTAGCAGACCTAATGACTATAAGAGAGTATAAAAGAAAAATAGAAGGGCTTAAGGTGTGCTATATTGGTGATGGAAACAATATGGCAAATTCACTTATGGTAGGATGTGCTACCTTAGGTATGGATATTTGGGTTGCATGCCCTAAAGGCTATGAGCCAATGACAAAGTACACTGAAATTGCTACTGAAAGAGCAAATAAAGAGAATTGCAAGGTTGTAATAACTGATAATATTCAAGAAGCTGCTAAGGACGCCGATGTATTAATCACTGATGTATGGGCTAGCATGGGTCAAGAAGAAGAGATAGCTAAGAGAAAAGTAATATTTAAAGATTATCAAATAAATGAAAATATTATGAGCATTGCAAAGGATAATGCTATAATACTGCACTGTTTACCTGCTCATAAGGGCGAAGAAATAACTGCCGATGTGTTTGAAAAGCACTCAGAAGAGATATTCGACGAAGCAGAAAATAGACTGCATGCTCAAAAAGCTGTTTTAGTTAAGCTTATAAGTAAAACTAATCTACGTGGATAAAATTTAATCATAATTCTAAACCTCCGTAATTTCAACGGAGGTTTTCTTATCTAAAAATGAGGGGGGTGAGGTGAATTCACCACAAACCCCTCATTTTATTTTGTATTTAACTAATTTATTCTATATCACAGTATATACATAAATATTAGATACGTTGAATAAACTACCCCTGTTACGTCAAAAATATACAGATATAAATACAAAAAAAGGTGGTGATTATTAATGAAGGTAGGCATTCCTAATGGATTATTATCTTATAAGTATTTCCCTTTTTTTCAAACCTTTTTTAAAGAATTAGGCACTGAGGTGGTAACATCACCTAAAACAAACAAAGAAATTTTAGACTTAGGTGTTAAGCATTGTGTAGACGAAGCCTGCGTACCAGTTAAGGTTTTCCATGGTCATGTAGCTTCTATAAAGGATAAGTGTGATATTATACTCATTCCTCGTATAATGCAGCTTAGAAAGAGAGAGTATATATGTCCTAAGTTTTGTGGATTGCCCGAAATGGTGTTTAATAGCATTCCAAATATGCCACGAATAATAGGAGAGCCAATTTACGCATCTACTCCAAGGGAACTTGGAATCTGGGCTAAGAGAGTTGGAAGTATGTTTACTTCAGATTATTTGAAAATTCAAAGAGCCTATAAATTAGCTAGAGAAGTTCAGGTTAACTATTATACAGGTATAAATGATGACGGATTTAACATCAATGTTGCATTGGTAGGTCATCCTTATAATTTGTATGATGAATTTTTAAATATGAATCTAGTAAAAAAATTAAATGCACTTGGAGTAGGAGTTGTTACTGAAGAACATACCGATGAACAAGATATAGATAAAAAGGTAAATGAATTATTTAAGAAGCCTTTTTGGACATTTGCAAGAAACTCCTATGGTTTTTCTACACACTTGGCAGAAAGCAGAAAGGTAGATGGAATAGTATATATTTCCTCATTTGCCTGCGGAATTGACTCCATTGTGGTTGAATTAATTAAAGATAAGCTTAGCGATTTTCCGATATTAATACTAAAGATAGATGAGCAAACTGGAGAAGCGGGTTTTAATACTAGAATAGAGGCTTTTACTGATATGCTGACCATGAGAAAAGAATGCAGTTTTGCATAATTGTGAAGTAATCAGCCTATTAATGTAAGGAGGTAACTAACTTGAAAATTACATTTCCTCATCTAGGAAATTCGTATATTGCGGCAAAAGCTCTTTTTAATGGGCTTGGTATAGAATGTGTAATTCCACCCTTTAGTAATAAAAAGGCGCTTGAAATAGGAGCGCTACATTCTCCTGAAGAAATTTGTTTACCATTTAAGATAATGATGGGAAACTATATTCAGAGTATTGAAGCTGGAGCAGATACGGTTATAATTACCGGCAGCTGTGGACCTTGTAGATATGGTGAATATTGTGAAGTTCAAATGAACACGTTAAAAAGACTTGGATATAAATTGGACTTTATTGTAATAGACCAGCCAGGTGATATAGGATTTAGAGAGTTGCTAAGAAGAGTAGGTAAAATATCAGCGGCAGCCAGCATTTCAAAAGCAGAACAGCTTAAGATTGTTAGAAAAGCATATAAAATAATCAATATGATAGATAAGCTAGAGGCTAGAGCCAGATATCTTTGTGGATATGAGGTGAATAATGGGCAATGCAAAAAGCTCTTAAATGAATGCAAAAAAAAGGCTGTAGAATATCATACTCCAGATGAAATGATAAACCACCTTAATATGTATAGTGATAAGCTAGATAATATACCAGTAGATAAAGATAGAAAGCCATTAAAGGTAGCAATTATGGGAGAGATATATACTATATTAGAACCATTTTCAAATTTGTATATTGAGGATAAGCTGATGGATTATGGTGTATCAAGTAAAAGAGGTATTACTCCCAGTTGGTGGATTAAGGATATGCTGTTATCGCCAATAAAGTTAAATTCAATGGATATCAGACGTGCCTCGAAAAAGTATTTACCACTATATATAGGAGGTCATGCAAGAGAATGTATAGGAGAAGCTGTTTTAGCTGAACAGGAAGGATTCGATGGTGCTATACAAATATTCCCTATGGGATGCATGCCTGAAATTGTATCAAAATCAATTTTACCGTCTATATCTAAAGATAATGATTTTCCTATAATGACTCTAGTAGTGGATGAGATGACAGGAGAGGCAGGATATGTTACAAGAATTGAAGCATTTATTGATTTATTAGAAAGGAGAAAAGAATATGTATTATTTGGGAGTTGATGTTGGTTCAGTAAGTACAGATATAATACTTATGGATTCCAACATGAATATTGTAGAGTCAATGTATTTAAGGACTAAGGGGCGTCCTGTAAGTGTAATTCAAGAGGGCTTTAAAATCCTTAAACAGATATACAGCGATGATGAGATTATGGGTGTGGGGACTACTGGAAGTGGTAGACAGATAGCTTCATTTTTGATTGGGGCAGATGCTGTTAAAAATGAAATAACTGCTCATGCCGTTGCAGCCTTAGAAATAGATGAAGATGTTAGGACAATAATTGAAATTGGAGGGCAAGATTCAAAAATAATAATCTTAAGAGATGGAATAGTTAGCGATTTTTCTATGAATACTGTTTGTGCCGCAGGAACGGGATCATTCCTAGATAGGCAGGCAGAGAGATTAGATGTACCTATTGAGAAATTTGGAGAGCTTGCATTAAAGTCTAAGACACCCGTAAGAATTGCGGGCAGATGTGCAGTATTTGCAGAGTCGGATATGATACATAAGCAGCAAATGGGGTATAGTGAAGAAGACATTATAAGGGGACTTTGTGAAGCTCTTGTAAGAAATTATTTAAATAATGTGGCTAAGGGAAAAGATATAGAAAAGAAGGTGTTTTTTCAAGGCGGTGTCGCTGCTAACAAAGGGATGAAGGCTGCCTTTGAGGCAGAATTAGGCTGCGAGGTTTATATACCTAAACATTATAATATGATGGGAGCTATTGGAGCGGCGCTTATTGCTAAAAGTTCAGTTGAAAAGAGTGGTTCAACTAATTTTAAAGGGTTTGAAGTTGCATCTGGTGAATTTGTTTCTAGAAGCTTTGAATGCGATGGATGCTCCAATAGATGTGAGGTAGTAAAGATATCTAGTAAGAGTGATATGGTTGGATGTTTTGGAGACAGATGTGGAAAATGGAGCAATAAAGAAGTAGTTTAGCCAAATAATTCAGTATATACAAAAAATGTATTGACACAATAAAAATAAGAGATTATAATTTCCTTAAACATATTGGTTTAGTAAGAAAAAGAGGTGTAAGGATGAAAATCTCTACAAAGGGCAGATATGGATTAAAAGCAATGATAGACCTTGCTGTGTACTCAGTTAATGATAGCGTAACACTAAAGAGTATATCTGAAAGGCAAAATATTTCCGAAAGTTATTTGGAACAAATATTTTCTACTTTAAGAAAGAATGGTCTTGTAAAAGGTAAAAAAGGTTCTCAAGGCGGCTATATATTAGGTGACATCATGAGCAATATAAAAATTGGTGATATTCTAAGAGCACTTGAAGGTGATTTATCTGTAGTTGAACTAAGTGAAGATACTGTAGTAGTTGGCATAGACAAATGCATTAAAAATAACGTATGGGAAAAATTAAATGAAAGTATTAATTCAATTGTTGATTCTATAACATTAGAAGATTTGGTTTATGATTATAACCGTGAAAATGGTTCTAATTTTATGTATTACATATAGCAAATATATTGATATTATAAATACATAGATGTAATGGACTGAAAGGAAGAGTGGGATGGGTAAATTATACAAGAATTTGACAGAATTAATTGGTAATACTCCGCTTGTAGAACTTACGAGACTAGAAGAAAATAATAAATTAAGCGCAAAAATTTTGGCAAAGATTGAATACTTCAACCCGGCTGGAAGTGTTAAGGATAGAGTTGGATTTGCCATGATAGAAGATGGCGAGAAAAAAGGTATTATTAATAAGGATACGGTCATTATTGAACCGACTAGCGGAAATACTGGAGTTGGTCTTGCTTTTGTTGCTGCAGCAAAAGGATATAAACTTATTTTAACTATGCCTGACTCTATGAGTATTGAGAGAAGAAAAATATTAAAAGCTTATGGTGCAGAGGTGGTTTTAACACCTGGTGCAGAAGGTATGAAGGGTGCCATAAAAAAAGCAGAGGAATTGGCAGCAAGCATACCAAATTCCTTTATACCACAACAATTTGAAAACCCATCAAATGCTGATGCTCATAGAAAAACCACAGCTGAAGAAATATGGGATGATACAGAAGGTAAAGTAGATATATTGGTAGCTGGAGTTGGTACTGGTGGAACAATAACAGGAGTGGGCGAGGTACTAAAAAGTAAAAACCCAGAATTAAAAGTAGTAGCTGTAGAGCCGTATACTTCCCCTATATTATCAGGAGGCAAGCCAGGACCTCATAAACTACAAGGTATAGGTGCTAATTTTATACCTGAAATATTGAATATGGATATAATTGATGAAATATTTAAGGTAAGAGATCAAGAAGCATATGATACTACTAGAAATATAGTTCTGACTGAGGGGCTATTTGTTGGAATATCATCAGGTGCAGCGCTTTTTGCTGCCGTAGAAATTGCTAAAAGACCTGAAAATGTAGATAAAAACATAGTTGTAATACTTCCAGATACAGGACAAAGATATTTATCAATGTCTGTTTTTGATTAAATTGAAGGGGAACTTCTGCATAACTGCAGAAGTTCTTTTTTGCATTGATTTTTAAGAAATGGGAATTATTTTATAAAGAATGTTAATAATTAATATATAACGGTGTAAAAATATATGTATATATTTTAGTAAGCATTTTAAGGATATTATAGTATAATATTAACTAAACAGTAATTTTACAAATTTCATTAATATGCTATTGACAATTAAAATGATAGGATATATTATTTTAATATAACAGCATGTAGTTTTTTATACTAGATGCTAAAGCATTGGTGTTAATATAAAAGTGCTTTAATATTGTATAAATACTGATAGGGTAAAATACTTAGTTTTTAGGGGTGAATTGAGAATGAGTGAAGGAAAGTTTTACACAAAGGGAGAAGAGATAGCAAATGCAATTACACATGGAATTGGAGAAGGATTAGCTATTACGGCGCTAGTTTTGCTTATAGTTTTTGCTGCTAAATACGGAGATGCGTGGTATGTAGTTAGTTACACCATTTATGGTGTATGTCTTATGATGCTATATTTATTTTCTACATTATACCATAGCATACCGAATAAAAAAGCTAAGAAGGTATTCAGAATTTTTGATCATGCATCAATTTATTTGCTAATTGCAGGGACCTATACTCCATTTGCATTAACTGTTTTAAGAAGTCATGGTGGTTGGATAATATTTGGTGTGGTTTGGGGTGCTACATTAGTAGGAATTATACAAAAAATATTCTGGGTGGGTAAACATGAAAAACTTTCAACTATGCTATATGTTATAATGGGGTGGATAATAGTTTTTGATATTAAACCATTGATATTGGCAATGCCTAGAGCAGGGGTAATATTTCTTATTATAGGTGGTGTTCTTTATACTTTAGGATCGTTACTATTTTTATTTGACAAAATACCATTTAACCACGCAATCTGGCATCTTTTCGTGCTAGGTGGAAGTGTTTGTCACTTCTTTTGTATACTAATATATTTATTACCTAATAGATTGGTATCAATTTTATGACTTGTTTGATTTAGTTATAATTACAATATGATATACATAGGATAAACTGAGTTCTTTAGGGAAAATCGTTATCAAGGGACGTAGCAGCCGTTATCTCCCGCTTATAGAAGCGGGAGCATTATACCGCTGGTAGTCATCAGATAAATTGGCTTAGATTAATCAGTACTGGTATATATCAGTGCTGATATGCTGTACATATGTATGCAGCTTTAGGAGGTAAAAGGATGCAAAAAATAGCTATAATTACGGATACAACTTGTGATTTGAGTATGGAAACTATAGAAAAGTATAATATTCACGTATTATGTTTTAGAATAATATATAAAGATAGAGAATATCTTGATAAAGTTGAGATAACATCCCAAGAGGTATATGATAATTTGAAAAATGAAATACCTGGTTCATCAATGCCTGCACTACAGGATATGGAAGATTTATATGATAGGCTTGAAAAGGAAGGATATACACATGCTATTGCTGTGACACTTTCAACAGGTCTTTCTGGAATATATAATGGATTGAGCTTGGTAAGTGAAAATCACCCAAATATAAAAAGCTTTATATGTGATTCTAAGTCAATATCATTAGGAGAAGGAGCATTAGTTGAGGAATGTGCAAAACTAGTGGTTGAGGGCAAAACCTTTGAGGAAATAATACAAGCAATACCATCTATACAAAAAAGAATACATTTATTTTTTGTTGTAGGTACTCTTGAATACCTAAAAAAGGGCGGAAGAATTGGAAAGGTTTCTGGCACGATTGGAGAATTGCTTAATATTAAGCCTATTATATCCGTAGATGATGATGGTAAGTATTTTACATATGATAAGGTTAGAGGTAGAAAACAATCTTTGAATAAACTAATGGAGATAGCTGAAGGTATATTAAGTGAAAAAAAATATAAGATATATATGATGCATGGTGATGGTGAGGAAGATGCCAAAAAGGTTTTTGATAAAATAAAGATTCATCCTAACGTAGTATCTTCTGAGTTTGGAGGTTGCATCAGTCCTGTATCTGGGGTTCACAGTGGACCTGGTCTTGTTGGATTAGTATTTGTAGAGGAACCATAGTAAAAAAGGTATATATTAATTTTAAGTAAGTAAATTGCAAGAAACTTAAATATTATAGATAAATAAAAAGTATTGATGAAAATTATCATCAATACTTTTTATTTTAAAGGAATTTTCATTTTCCTGTTTGGTGAGACTTCTAAATTGTATTATTTATCAAATTTACTGGTAATAAATAATACATGTATATTATTGAAAGGTATAATAAAATTAATTACAAATTAATAAGTATTATATAGAAGCAAAATCCTGCGATAGTTTAAATACATTTAATTTAACTTGATTTATTATGGGGGGATTGGAAATGACACTATATACACTTTTTTTTATAGCATTAGCACTTTCACTTGATGCATTTGGTGTAGCACTTAGTATAGGTCTGAATAACCATGTTAAGTTTAGAAATAAAATTCAGTTTATAGTTTCTTTTGGTTTCTTTCAGTTTTTATTCTCTATAATAGGAGCATATTCTGGTTTTTTATTTAATACATATATTGCAAGTGTTCCACAGGTCATTGGTGGAGGAATTATTTCAGTGGTAGGTGTATTGATGATTAAGGAAGGAATGGAAGACAAAAGAGAGAACTTATTAGTAGATTCAAAAATATACGCACTTTTGGGTATTTCCGTGAGTATAGATGCATTAGTAGTAGGATTCACGGCCTTTAGCAGCATCAATAGCTCCGCTTCAATATTTGCTAATACTATATTTGTAGGGATTGTAACTATAGTAATGTCTTCATTGGCCTTTTTTATATCTATGTATTTGAAAAGAATTGCGATGGTTAGTAAATATGCTGATTATGTAGGGGGAGTAATATTAATTATATTTGGAATAAAGATGATGTTCTTATGAAAAAACAGCAGTAGGAGTCTACTGCTGTTCATTTTAAAATTTAAATTTGTTAACTAAATCCTTAAGTTCGTTAGATTTCTCGCTTAAGCCAACTGATAAATTATACATGGTATCGTTAGAAGCTAATTGTTCCTCTATAGAAGCAGAAACCTCTTCTGTAGAAGCTGTGTTTTCTTCTGAGATACTTGCTATATTAGTAATATGGCCGTTCATTACTTCCTTATCCTTATCAATGACATTAATTATTTTTATTGTAGCTTCAACAGTACTTACTATCTCATTTATAGAGCCCTTAATATCTCCAAAGGATGATATTGTATTAGATACCTGATTCATCTCTTCCTTGAAGGCATTTTCTGCTTTATGAGAAATATCAAGAGTATGGGCAATAGATGTATTTACACCTTCAATAATCTTTGATATTTCTTGAGAAGCCATCTGAGATTGATCAGCCAATTTTCTAATTTCGTCGGCTACAACTGCAAATCCTTTTCCTGCAGCTCCAGCACGAGCGGCTTCTATTGAAGCATTTAAGGACAATAGATTAGTCTGCTTAGTTATTTGATTAATTTTATTCAAGATGTTTAGTATGTCCTTAGTATTTTCTCCTAATGTATTAATTGTATCAGATACTTGACTCATTGCCTTCGAATTATTTATAGAGCTATTATTCAAATTAGTAATAATTTCAGAGCTGCTATTTATCAAATTTATTGATTGGTCTGTAGCTGAATTAACTTTATTTAAAGAATCAATTGCTCCGTTTATTTCATCATTAAAATTGTTTGATATATTAACATATGTTAGAGTACTTTCAGCTTGAGATGCAGAACCAGCTGCAATTTCTTGTATTGCAAGATTTATATCTTTTGAAGATATTCTCATGTTTTTTGAAGTATCCAACATTTCCAAAGCTGATTCATTTGTTTCATTTGATAAATTCATAGCTTTTTGAAGAATTTGTTTTAATTGTTGTATCATATCATTAAAGCTTTTACTTAGAGCTTTTAACTCGTGAATATCATAATCTTCACTACAGGAAGTTGTAAAATCTCCTTCAGCTAATAATTCAGCACTTTCCGCAATATCCTTTATAGGTGTCGTAATCTTCAAGGTTGTAATTATTGAAATAATTATTGAAAATAGTAAACAAATTAAGGAAACTATAAGAGTATATATACCAAGTGTAGTTGCACTGGATGATAATTCAGCTTGAGGAACCATAGCTACGAGTTTCCAGCCAGTAGCAGAGGAAGTTGTATAAACTCCATACATAGCAGTATTTTTATCCTTATAGTTAGTTATTTCACCTGTTGTATTACTGCTAACTATCTTAAACAAATCACTGTTTAATTTTGTACCAATTAATTTTGAATTCTTATGGGAAACAATTGTACCATCTGGTGCAACAATAAATATATAACCGTTTTTGCCAACCTTAGCATCCTCGATTTTAGAATTTATAAGATCAGGATCTATATCTAATACAAGAACTCCTAATGGAGCACTTCCGAAAGCAATATCCTGCAATAATCTAACATGAGAAATAATTAGGTTTCCATCATTGTCTGCTTTAAGCATTTGTTTATGCGGAGGCATCCAAAATGATAAACCGTTTTTTGCTATTGCTTGCTTGTACCATTCTTGGTCTTTTAGTTGATTAAACACGTCTTGACTTATAGGAGAATTTTGCAGTGTAGTTGGAGAGATACCGCTTGCGGTTAAAATTGTGGCATCCTTTACATTAGTACCTGCTCCAGCGATAGGTTTAATATAGCTATCTAGTATACTTGATGTTGTAGTTGTTATATCATAGTAATCATTTACCTGGGTTTTTAATGCTTCATCTAGGCTCTTATTCTTATACAACTGAGTAGAAGTACCTTCAATAGTTGAATTTAGGAGCTCTATGTAATTTTTATTTTGATTCAGAATCTCTAAAGTAGAAGATTTAAAGTCACTTGTAGCTCTATTTTTTGAAATCAAGAAAGTAATCGTTCCTGAAATAAAAAGACATAAAATTATTACAGTAGAGAAACGTGTGACTAGATTTTTAAAAAGACCATTTTTTACCTTAAATTCAGATAATACTTCTAAGTAATAACCACGTTGATTTTTTAAAATATTTCTTTTCTTTGATGATTTCTTTGGTTTTTCTTTAGAAGATTTATTAAGTTTGGAAAAAGGTTTTTTAAAATTTGTAGTAATTATTTTTAGCTTATTAGCAAACGTTTGTACAATATTATTATTATTATTTTTCATTGAAAAGTCACCCCCCAAAACATAATTCACCTATGATTATTATAATACATTATAACGTAATTAACCAGTAATGTTTAGTAAAAATTTTATTAAGATTCTACATTTTTCGTGGAATACACAACATATTTTAGTTATAATGTAAATATTATTAGAAATATAAGAGTAATAACCTTTATAAAAATACTGTAACCCTGACTTATTGTTTACATTTTATGATATAATATCTTTAGGGTGATACTTATGGATGCTGAATTTTGTTTAAGAGAGAAAAATATTAAAGTCACAAATAGCAGAATTTGGATTTTAAATATTATAGACGGGTTTAATGGTGTTTTTAGTGCCGATAATATATTTGATAGATGTAAAGAAAAGAGTATTAATATTGATTTATCTACTATTTATAGAAATTTAGACTTATTTGAAGAAAAAGGTATAGTAGATAAATTTGATTTGGGTCATGGAAAGTATAATTATAAGATTAAAATAGATGCTCATCAGCATTTATTAGAATGTTCAATATGTCATAAAGAAGTAATTATAGATTGTCCTATGACCCAGGTTGAGGAATTAATAAAAAATAAGACAGGTTTTATACTAACTGATCATGAACTTAAGGTAAAGGCAATTTGTGGAGAATGTGTTAACAAGGAAAAAAAATAATAAATCATTTAAAAGGGGATTGAATAGTATGTTTTGTTACTGTCCAAAGCCCCTCTTTGTTTTTCTTCATGTTCAACCTATATGTGGTATATTTGTGTGGGGGTTTTTCTTCCATTCCGGTAACTTCCATAATACTTTCATTATTATCTGAGAAAATTAAATGAAATTTATCTATTTTATATAGTTTGTGTTCATTGAAAAATCCCGTAGTTACATAGTTTTCTGCAGCATTTGTTATATCTTTATACTTATTTTGATTATTTGTATATAATAAAAAGCTAGAAACAAAAATCAATAAAATAAATAGAAATAATGGAATCTTTTTTTTCATAGACCTTCACCCTCCCCGTACTCCTTAGATTGCATTTAGTACTTACCAGTCTACGGTAAATTTATATATTCTATTTTTAAAGAAAGTAGTTACGTGAAATATATATGGAATAAATTTACATTTACTATTATAAGGCTAAATCTTAACTTAGTAAATATTAAATAAAAACTTGTTTATTGGTAAATAATATGAGATATTATATTATGAAATAAGCTTTGGAAAGGAAGGATGAAATTATGGATTTTTCATCTTTAGTTCTAATGGAGAGAGATAAAGAAACAAATTTTTTAACAAGAGAAATTGGAAGCTATGAAGTAAGTGAAGGAGCAAAGTTTATAACTAAAATGTTTTATCAAGATGGCATTGTTAATGTTTATTTTGATACACAAAGAGATGTAGAAGATTGGGAATTTTCTGCAGCCTATGATCTTATAGATGAAAAAGTTTTCTCTGATAGTGGATTTGACCTGCAGGATGTAGATGATGAGTTTAACCCTACTTGGATGGTTAAGTTCGAGTATGTGGAAGATCATAGTGAAATGGAGAATAAGATAAACGAACTTTGTTCAATTATAGATAGTGAAATGTATCGCATTTTTGACGAAATGAAGGATAAAGAAGAAGAATATAAATAAGTTTTATTCCAAAAAGAAAGTGGTGATATATATGGGGAATTCGATAAAAACAAAAACTAGAGAAGAGATTGATGATAAATTTAAGTGGAAAGTAGACAAAATATATAACAGCTTAGCTGCTTGGGAAGAAGATTTCAGCAAGCTTAAGGAGCTTACTCCAAAATTAAGTAGTTATTCAGGAAGCTTATCTGAAGCAAAAAAATTGCTGGAGTTTTATAAATTAGATGAGGAAGCCTCAAGAATTGCAGAAAAATTATATGTATATGCTCATTTGAGGGCTGATGAGGATACTACAAAAACCGAATTTCAAGTTTTAAAGAGCAAAATAGATGCCTACATGGCAGAATTAAGCAGCGCTACAGCATTTTTTATTCCAGAAATTCTTTCACTTCCAGAAGGGACGGTTGAGAGAGAAATTAGTGAAATATCAGATTTAAAACTATACGAATTTTCGTTGCAGGATATTCTTAAAATGAAGCCTCATACCTTAGATAAAAATAGGGAAGAATTGTTGGCAGCTGTTTCTGATTGCTTAGAGGCACCTGGAAATATATTTAGCATGCTTTCCAATGCAGATATAAAGTTTCCTAAAATAAAAGATGAAAATGATGAAGAAGTTGAGCTAACCGAGGTAAAGTATGGGAAGTTTATAAAATCAGAAAATAGAAGGGTCAGAAAGGAAGCTTTTGAAGCACTTTTTAGTACCTATGAAAGTTATAAAAACACATTCTCAACGTCTCTTACATCTTCTATTAAAAATTTTACTTTTAAATCCAAGATAAGAAACTATAAAAACTCAATTGAAGCTTCTTTGAAGCCAAATGACATACCTGAGGAAGTATATAATAACCTAATTGATTGTATTAGTGATAATTTAAAATCGTCCCTTCATAGATATGTATCAATTAAGAAGAAATTACTTGGACTAGATGAAATTCATATGTATGACCTCTACGTTCCATTAGTTGATACACCAAAACAAAATATTGAATTTGATGAAGCTGTAAAAATTGTAAAAGAAGGATTAGAACCATTAGGAGAAGAATACCTGGATATATTTGATGAAGGAATAAAGAATGGTTGGATAGACATCTATGAGAACAAGGGAAAAAGAGGTGGAGCTTATTCCTGGGGATCCTATGATACTATGCCTTATGTATTGTTAAATTATAATTTTGAATTAAATGATGCGTTTACATTAGCTCACGAAATGGGTCACTCTATTCACTCATATTACTCTAGAAAAACTCAGCCGTTTATATATGCAGATTACACATTATTTTGCGCAGAAGTGGCATCAACAACAAATGAGTGTTTACTTATAAATTACCTAATTAATAAGGAAAAGGATAAGCAGAAAAAAATATATCTTATTAATCAACAACTTGAGCAAATTAGAACTACAGTATTTAGGCAGGTTATGTTTGCAGAATTCGAAAAAACAACTCATGAAAGTATAGAAAGCGGAAATCCATTATCCTCTGAGGAATTATGCAATATTTGGCATGAGTTAAATATAAAATATTTTGGACCAGAAATGGTTGTTGATAAGCTAATCGATATGGAATGGGCTAGGATACCACATTTTTATAGTGATTTTTATGTATATCAATATGCTACAGGATATTCTGCAGCTAATTCATTTTGTAAGATGATTTTAGAACAAGGGGAGTCTGCTGTTGAAAAGTATAAAGGATTCTTAAAGAGCGGCGGCAGTGACTATCCTATAGAAATATTGAAAAAAGCTGGAGTAGATATGACTACAGCTAAACCTATAGAAGATACTATTAAAACATTTAACAGCTTATTAGATATGCTTGAGACAGTATAACTAAAAAGAAGAAAATTATTATATAATAGATCACTATATGCTGCGGCAGTTGTATGAGCAACTGTCGTTTTTCGTAAGGAGCAGGTATGAATAATCAACTTGATAAAACTATAATAGAACTATTGTGTCAACATTTTGACTACAAATTAGACGAATTTAGGAATAATAGAAATTCGATAAGTTTTTGGGGGTGTCATAACGATAAATTTGAAAATCACAATTTTTTAGTATTTTCAAATGAGGAACACTTTGATTATATTAATAATGCAGAAAATGCTTTGAATTTAGGGATAAAGGATTCTGATAAAGTTTCATTAGTATTAATAATAAATGATGATAAAAAACTAGAATGCTATACAAGCAAACTAGTTAACTCAAATATAATTATTATTTCTAAAACAAAACGCAGCATATTATATTTTACTAATGAAATACAGCAAATTGCATTAAGTATTCAAAGTATATTAGATTATTTAAATAGAATTAATAAAAGAACAAGAAAACCAGTAATTACTTATGGCATAATCGTAATCAATATAATTATGTTTATGATAGAGGCTTACCTTTCAGGAAATCCATTGGACATAGATATTAATATACTTAGCTTTTTAGGAGCTAAAAATAATGTGTTAATATCTCAAGGTCAGTATTTTAGATTAATAACCGCTATGTTTTTACATGGAGGCTTGGTACATATTGCATTAAATATGTATTCATTATATTCTGTAGGTCCACTTGTGGAAGAAGTATATGGAAGGAACAAATATATAATAATATACCTCCTAACAGGAATAGCAGCATCTTTATCTAGTTTTATATTTTCTCCCAATACCATATCTGTTGGAGCTTCAGGGGCAATATTTGGATTACTTGGAGCTGTACTAATCTTTGGATTTAGGATGAAAGATAAAATAGGTAAAGGTTTCTATAGGAACATTCTTTCAGTCATAGTTATTAATGTATTTATAGGATTAACCTTACCTAATATTGATAACTATGCGCATATGGGAGGCTTGGCTGCAGGTATACTACTATCGAATGTGCTGTTTCCTTCAGGTTCGAATCAATAAAATAGGAATTAAAATTTGGAGCATCTAGCCACACTATAGTTGTGCTAAATGCTCCTAAAATATTATTTGCTTAGAACTTGCAAGTTATTAATATCGTTTTCAAATAAGGTTTCTTTTTCTAATAATTCCTTAGTCAATTTCTCTAAAAGATCATTATTCTTAAGTAAAATTGATTTTGTTTCCTCATATAGTTCGTTAAGCATTTCTTTACACTCTTCAACTACCTCTTTGCCAATGGAGTAATTTAAATTGTTTGCTAATTCTCCTGCATTTAATAATCCTAGACTCTTGCCCATACCGTACTGAGCAACCATATTTGTTATTAAGCCTGTTGCATGTTTTATATCACTATATGCCCCAGTGGTAATATAATCCTTACCAAAAATAATTTCTTCAGCAGCTCTTCCACCAAGAAGTACCATTAATCTTTTTCTAATATAATCTTTATTCTGGTACATTTGATCTTGAGGTATACTTAAGGTATAGCCTCCAGCACCCTTGGTACTTGGTATTATAGTAACCTTTGAAATTTTTTCATTAGGCAATATGTTTAGTGAAATAAGAGCATGACCAGCTTCATGGTATGCGGTAATATCCTTATCACTAGATTTTATATGATCTCTATGAATTTTCTCATAACCAGCCATAACAATAGAAAAAGCTTTATCAATATGCTCATCTTCGATTAATGAAGAATTTTCTTTACATGCAATTATAGCTGCTTCATTTATTAAATTTTCTAATTTAGCACCAGAAAAATATGCTGTTTTATGAGCCCAGTCATTAATGTTGATATTTCCAATAGGTTTATTTTTTAAGTGAAGGTTAAGAATTTTTTCTCTAGCAGTAATATCAGGTAAAGTTATTTCTACGTGTCTATCAAATCTTCCAGGTCTTAATAGAGCTGGATCTAGCATGTCCAATCTATTGGTAGCAGCTATAATAACAATACCTTCTTTTTCATTAAAACCAGACATTTCCGTTAAAAGTGCATTAAGGGTTTGATCTCGCTCATCGGACCCACCAGCCTTCGCATTTTCACGTTTCTTTCCTATAGCATCTATTTCATCAATAAATATTACAGCTTTTCCGTGTGATTTTGCTTTTTTAAAAAGCTGCCTAATTCTACTGGCTCCTACCCCAACATATACCTGCACAAAGTCAGAACCAGACATAGCATAAAAAGGTACTCCTGCTTCACCAGCTACAGCTTTTGCTAACAAGGTTTTACCTGTACCAGGCTCACCGTATAATATTATTCCTTTTGGCATTCTAGCACCATAATTATTATATTTCTCAGGGTTCTTTAAAAAGTCAACTATATCCTTAACACTCTCTTTAGCTTCTTCGTTTCCAGCTACACTCTTGAAATTGTATCCAATTTCTTCAACTATTGAGGTGTCTAACGCATCTACGGATAATATCTTTCTAGATGCTAATCCAGAAGACTTTATTAGCATAACGGCAATGGCTAGTATAGATACAGTAAAAATAGCACTTGGAATTACATCTTTTGCAGAAACATAAGACTGTTCAGACACTTTAACTCCCATGTCTAATAGGGATTCTTTAAAACTATCTGTTCTAGGATTATCAGTTTCATATATAGTACCATCTTTAAGTTCTACTTTGATTTTTGGTGTATTTGTTACATAAACCTCAGAAACCTTTTTAGAATTCAAATCCTTTTGAAAATTAATGTATAGCTTATCTGCTGATGGTTTTGTTGTAAAATTAAAAATTAAAAGGAGTATTAAAGAAATAGCAGCAGTGATGGACGGAATAACCAGATATTTCGATTTTAATTTTTTCATATGTTGTACCCTCCTATTATCCTATGTTAAAGCTTTCTTAATATATCTAGTTAGATTAATTCATCTACTTACTGAGTGAAATTATAACTACGAACAAGTTAGTTTACATAATATATTATATACGATATAAAACCTATGTCTAATGGAAATTAAATCTTGATGTAATTTATATAGTTCATAGAATGGGTGATTTGCTATAATACTGTTATGTTATAGGAGGGGATTGGTTAATTATTACTATACTTTTGAATAAATATGTCATACAATATTTGTATGTAACTTAGGGGGAAGGTGAGATACGTATGAAAATCTCTAATGTAAAGGCTGAATTAACAGAAAGAGATATAATGGGAATTATTGATGAATATGTGGAGATAGAGGGATTAACACTTAATAAGGTAGAAATAAATAATTTTATTCTAGTAAGCGGAATTTATCACAAGGGGATAGCTATACCATTTAATATTGAAATAGGAGTAGGAAGCGTACGTCAAAATTCTATACTATTAAAGATTATGAGAGTTAAAGCGGGAAAAGTTCCAATTATTAAAGGTGTTGCAGATACTATTATGAATAAATTCATAAAAGGTTTTGAGGAATTAGGCATTTCATCTTATAAAGATAACTTGATTATAGATTTTAATATGCTTTCAAAATTGATTCCTTTTGTTTATTTTAAGATAAACAAAGTAATTGTAAGTGAAGGGAAAATTCAGGTTGAAGCAGAAGATGTAATTTATTCTCAGGACAAGCAAGTAAAATATTTGGACAAGGATGAAATAGCTGAGCCCACTGAAAAGAAGGAAGATGCATATGCTAAAATAAGAAAGGGAGTAATTAATAAGGTACCATCCAAATATAAGAATATAGCAGAATATATTATGATTCTACCAGATATATGTGCACTTCTTGCTAGGATGTTAAAGGACGATAGAATCAATGTTAAGACCAAGCTAATTATTGGGGGTACTTTAGCTTATATTGCATCACCAATAAATATAATAGCAATCGGTATACCTGTAATAGGTCAGATAGATGAGGTAGGAGTTGTATTTTTTGCTTTGGATAAAATAATAGCAGAGGTTCCTAGGGAAGCAGTACTTGAAAACTGGCAAGGAAAAGATGATATCATAATAAAAATACAAGAAGGTGCTAAAATTATATTTAATACTATAGGAAGTGCTAATGCATCAAAAATACTTAGATTTATAAATGGCTTGTCATCGAAAAAGGTAAAAAGGAGATAGTATATGAAAGTATATGCCATAAAGAAAGGATTCAATTTTGATACAAATGAAGAAGTAACGGATAAGATTGTCAGTACTTGGGCTGAGTGTTTGAAGTATGTAAAGGGTGTAAAAGGTGCTAAATATAAAAGTTTTGAAAATCTAGAGGAAGCTAAAGCTTTCTTAAGTGAAAAAAAAACTCTCTTAAGGAAGGGGGAAGATGAATATCCTCTAGATACCATGCATGCTTATGTGGATGGAAGTTATAATGATGGATTAGGGAAGTATTCTTATGCTGTTGTTATTGTGGAAGGTAATGTAATAATTCACATTGAAAATGGAGCAGCTAAAGATGATTCTCAGAAAGATATCCGACAAATTGCAGGGGAACTTAGAGCAGCTATAAGGGCTGTTGAATATGCAGCAAGCAACGATAGAAAGAAAATAGTTTTATTCCACGATTATGAAGGTATATGCCATCATGCAACTGGGTTTTGGGATAGAAAGGATGACTCCTCCAAAGAATATTATGAAAAAATCAATAAGTTGATTAAAGAAAATAATATAGAAGTAATATTTGTTAAGGTAGATAGCCACACCGGAGATTTATTTAATGAAGTGGCAGATGAAGAAGCTAAAAGTGCTGCAGGTATTCGTGTTAATGGTGTAGTGGAAAAGTGGTTAAACAATAAAACTATAAAAGTAAAAAATGAAGATGTAAAAAATAAATTGCTAGAAATTGTTTCGATAGGAGAAAGTGATAACATTCAGGTGATTAGTGAAAATAGTAAAAGAGTTGATCGTAAGGATGGTATAAATAGCATATTAAAACAAATTTCAATACTAGATGATATTGAAGCAAAAAAATATATTAGTTCTCTACAGGATGAAATGAAAAATTCTATTATTCTAAAACTTGTAAGAAAACAACAGTGATGTTATTTAAATAATATTTTTAAATTTGCATAACATATAAATATACCTATAGTAAAATATAATGCACTTTACTACATATAAAATATTAAAGGGGTGTTGTTAGTTATGCGAAATAATTTTATAAAAGGTATGGCTGCTGGAGCCATAATAGGGGCAACTGCAGGAATGATGATTATGCCGAGAAGGGATAAAAATTCCAAACGAAGAGTTAGAATGTCAGCAGGAACTTTTAGATCTACTGCAGAAGATTTATATGACAATATTATTGATTGGATTAAATAGAAAATTTTATAAAAAAGGGCCGAATGTGTAAGCTTTTTGGCTCTTTTTTTAATGTTTCATTAAAATGTTGAAAATTTTAAATGTATTATTAACTAAAATTATGTTATAATAAAACAAAATTCGTGTTAATATTTTTATGATGAGATACCTATTATATCTAGAGAAAAGGAAGAAATGATATGGAAATATTGTCTTTAGGTGAAAAGATAAAAAGAAGAAGAAAAGAATTAAATATGACCCTGAAAGACCTTGCAGGAGATAGAATAACTCCTGGACAAATAAGTCTAGTTGAGTCTGGAAAATCTAATCCAAGCATGGACTTGCTAGAATATTTAGCAGATGAACTTAATACTTCTGTTGAGTATTTAATGGAATCAGAGGAAACTCAGGCAGAAAAGATATGCGTATTTTTTGAAAATATTGCTGAAGCTCATATTAAAGATGGAGATATGAGTCAGGGCGAAGCAAACTTGGAAATGGCTGCTTATTATGCAGAGAAATATAAACTAGATTATAGAAAAGCAAAAAATTTATATTTGCGTGGAATTATATCCATGAAAAATGGAGAGATGGGAGTTGCACAAGAATTCTTTCTTTCCGCAAACGTAATATTTATAAGGCTAAATTGTTATGAAGAGGTTGTAAATACTTTTTTAAGGCTTGGAAGAATTACATTAGAACTTAAGGCCTACAATTCTTCTTGTAGTTATTTCCAACAGGCAGAGAAGGTATATGAGGATAACAATATAGGCAATGACTTTTTAATTGCGGAGATATACTATTATATAGCGGTAATTTATTTTAAATTAGAGAATATTGATAAGTCTATAAATTATTCTTATTTAGCTCAAAAAAAATTCTCACAGTTAGACAATAATAAAGAATATGCTAAAACTCTTCTATTATTATCAAAAGAATATAGCAAATTGGGTGATATCGATAATGCAATTAAATTTTCACAAAAATCACTTGAGGTTTTTGGAAAAATTGATGAGTTTGAATATGTTTCTGAAATTGAAAATAGTTTGGGAAAATTATTTTATGAGTTTGAGAATATTGAAGAATCCTTTATGCATTTAAATAAAGCAAAGGAAATGAGGATGAAAAATAAGGATTCTAAGCTTATAGAAACATTATGCAATATTTGTGAGAACTACATAAAGTTAAAGAATATTGAAGATTCTAATAAGTCCCTAAAAGAAATAATGGACAATATTGAGAATGGTAACGAAAGGGACATGCTAAAATATTATCTTTTAAAATATAGGGTAGATATACTAGAGAAGAATAGTAGAGAGGGCGAAAATACTTTGTTAACTGCATTAAATTATGCAGAAAGTATAGGTTATTTAAAGGAGGCCGCAGAAATTTCCATAATGGCAGGAAAGTTTTATGTAGATAATGGCTCCGATTCTGAAGCTGCTAAATATTTAAATAAGGGCGTTGAGATATTCAAAAAACTTGGGATTCTAAGTGATTTTTAATATTAGATGGGTGTGAATACTATGGAAATATTATCTATTGGTGAAAAAATTAAAAGAGCCAGGGTATATAAAGGATATACATTAAAGGATATCTGTGGTAATACTATATCTGTTTCTAAGATGAGTTGCATCGAAAATGATAAAGTGAATCCTGAGGAATGGATACTAAGCCAAATCTCTGAAAAATTAGAGTTAGATTTGAACTATCTGATGAGGGATGTTAGATCTCAGATTATTTCAAATTTGGAAGATGTAAAGTCAGGGAAAAATGCTAAGATAGAGCAAGAAGCATTGTATAATATTGAATACTGCGAAGAGTATAGGTATTATGATCTAGGCTTTGAATTTATGCACTTATTATTCAATTATTATATTGATAATGGACAAATAAACCTTTGTCAATCCAATACATCAAAGTACTACGAATTATGTAGAAAAGCTGCTGGGGAGAAAAGACGACTTATTTATTATTTAGACATAGGAAGATATCTTTTCAATAGTACGGAATACTATCAAGCCGCTAGTTATTATAATACTGTAAGAAAAACAATAGAAAATAAATCAACTGAAAAAGATTATGATTTGCTGGTTAGAGCAATATATAATGAAGCCTTGTGCTATACATTCATGAAAGATTATTCTAAAGCTTATGAAATTGCACATAAATTAATAGAATTTATGGATTATGTTAATGATAATATCAGTAAAGCTCAAATATATAATATAATGGCACTGCGTGCTATTTATGCTAATGATTATGAAAGTTTTATTGAATGCGAAGAAAAATCGTTTGAGCATTATGAAAGTAATTATAGGTTAATGGCAAAGTCGGTACAAAATTGTGTTTTTGCCTTAATACAAAATGGCAAGAACCAGGAAGCAGTAGAGTATCTTGAAAGAGCTATTCATTGTTTTAATAATAGCAATAATAAAGATATGATTGAATTTATACTTAATGTAATTGATATACTGCTTAGTATTGACCAATTGGATAGAGCACAGACCTTATGTGATGAAGTGTTAAATCATGCTATCAATTCAGATAACTTGAGATTAATAGAAAAAGGATACTATCTAAAGGCTAAAATATTGGCAGCCCAAGGCAGTTTGAATAGTGCAGAGATGTACATGAATTTAGCTTTAGATATATTATTGAAATACGGTACAAAAAAACAAATTTATGCGAGATACATGGAAATTGGAAATATGTATTCTAGACTTAATAATATACCAGATGCGATTAAATTCTTTAGTTTGGCAATTGCATTAAATAAAAAGATTTAGGCGACGTGATTAACGTCGTCTTTTAATGCATAATAGGCTAAGAAATGGTATAATGTTTTTAGGGAAAATTGTGAAATAAGCTTGCAATAAAATTAGAGAGGTGTTGATAATTATGGCAATACTAGTATGCGGCGGTGCTGGATACATAGGAAGTCACATGGTTGCAGAATTACTTAAAGAAGGAGAAGAAGTAGTAATTCTAGATAACCTTCAATCAGGGTATAAGGAAGCAGTAATTGGCGGTAAATTGTATATTGGAGATCTAAGAGACAGAGCGGTTCTGGATAAAGTATTTACTGAAAATCAAATAGACTCTGTAATCGATTTTGCTGCTAACAGTTTAGTGGGAGAGAGTATGATTGAACCACTTAAATATTTTAATAATAATATTGTATCTGTAATGACTTTGTTAGAAGCTATGAGAGATCATAAGGTTAAGTACATAGTATTCTCATCTACTGCAGCTACTTATGGAGAACCAGAGAGCATTCCAATACTTGAAGATGATAAGACTAATCCGACGAATCCATATGGAGAATCTAAATTAGCAGTAGAGAAGATACTAAAATGGTGTGATGCGGCTTATGATATTAAACACACCGTATTGAGATATTTTAATGCATGTGGAGCTCATGTTAGTGGGAAAATTGGAGAGGCCCATAACCCTGAAACTCACTTGATACCTCTTATTCTTCAAGCTGCATTAGGTAAAAGAGAGAAAATTGTTATATTTGGTGATGATTACGATACTGAGGATGGAACTTGTATAAGGGACTATATTCATGTAACAGATCTGGCTAATGCTCATCTATTAGCACTTAGAAGAATGAAAAATGGCGGCGAGAGCACAATATATAATTTAGGCAATGGTACGGGTTTTTCAGTTAAGGAAGTTATAGAAGTTGCTAGAAAGGTTACTGACAGAGAAATAAAATCAGAGGTTCAAGGTAGAAGACCGGGAGATCCTGCAAAACTTGTGGCATCATCAAAGAAGGCCATTGAAGAGCTTGGATGGAACCCTCAATATGCTTCCATTGAATGCATTATTGAAACAGCTTGGAACTGGCATAAGAATCATTTGAACGGATATAAATAGCAAAATAATAGAAGGTGGAGTTATTTACCTTCTATTATTTTTTGAAAAAAACGTATCATAATAATACATTAGTTAATCAGAGGGTGAATTGTTATGAACAAAAGAAAATTGTTCTTCTTGAGTATTCTGATATTTATTTGCTGTATAATAGTTTTTTACCACAGCATTTTAAATATGGCAGACATAAAGTATAAGGTTCCTTATAGCAATAATGTGGCAAGGGAAGATTTACAAGGAAGAACTTATAAAAAAATTACAATTACTAAAATTAAAGATGAAAAAATAGCATTTTTAACCTTCGACGATGGACCTTGTTTAAACAACACTCTGAAAATATTAAATATACTAAATGAAAATAATATAAAGGCAACTTTTTTCGTTGTTGGAAAACAGATTGAAAAATTTCCTGTTATCACAAATAAGATGGTAGAGAAAGAAATGAGTGTTATGCCGCATTCATACTCCCATGAGTACAAAAAAATATATAAAAGTATTGAAGCTTATAAGGAAGACTTGGAACGTTGCTGCAGTGTAATAGAAAACATAACTGGTCAAAAATCAGGGGTATATGTAAGGGTACCAGGTGGAGCTAATAATAGATATTGTAACAAGGCCGTAATTGAAGCGATAAGAGAGACTATTAGAGAAAAAGATATGTTTTGCGTCGATTGGAATGTGAGTGGTGGAGATGCTGTAGCTGGCAAAATACCTGCTAAGATTATTAAAGATAATGTATTGAGTCAATGTGAGGGAAAGAAAATAGCAGTAATTCTTTTACATGACGCCTATTATAAAGATAGTACTGTAGAGGCCCTTCCAGATATTATACGCGGGTTAAAGGAAGAAGGTTATAAGTTTAAAACATTTAATGATATTACTTTAGAAGAACGAAAAAGATTAATGAGAATAAGGGTTATAAATGTATAATAGCAATGAGCGCAAAGAGGGTTAAACTCCTCTTTGCATTCATTGCTATTATTTTTCTTTTTTCTGTTCTCTGAGAATAATAAATTCTTTAGCCATTAACTCAGCAGTGTCATCTATTGGAGAGAGATTTACTTCGCTATATTTTCTTTCGAGAGCCGTTTTTAACAGTCTATCTGTAAGTTCAGGATTTTTAGAAAGAAGAGAGCCATGAAAATATGTGCAATAAGTGTTTTTATAGATACAGCCTTCATAACCATCTTTACCATTGTTCCCGTAGCCGACAATTACTTTTCCAAGAGGTTTTAGGTTATTTATATATGTTCTTCCCGAATGATTTTCAAAGCCTACGTATGTTTCATTGAATTCTTCATTGTGAATAATAGTATTTCCAATAAATCTAGTATCTCCACCTTCGGTATAAATATCTAGAATATCTAGACCACTTAATTTTTCGCCATCTGGAGTGGTATAATATTTTCCTAGCAGCTGGTAACCTCCGCAAATTGATAGAAAGACCTTACCGTTGTGTATATATTCGCTGATTCCGAATTTCTTCGTTTCATTTAAATCTTCTGATACAATGGATTGTTCGTAATCTTGTCCGCCGCCAAAAAATACAATATCATATTTGCTGCCTTCAAACTTATCCTTTAATGATACATTAAAGATATTAACTTTTATATTTCTTTTTTCAGCTCTATATTTTAGTATCAGAATATTGCCTATATCTCCGTATACGTTTAGCAAATCGGGATAAAGGTGACATATATTAAGCTCCATTTAATTCACCACCAAATAAAATTTTACCAAAGCTTTTTAATTAAGCCTTTTGAGTGAAGGAATTTTCTAAAATCTATCATAGCTGTATAAGTAGCTAATACATATACAATTTCGCCTTCGCAGTTTTCTATATCTTTAAGAAGCTGTTCGTAGTCTTCAGCCATTAGAAATTTATCATTTTCAATACCAGCAACCTTAAGTCTTACTGCCATATCATATAATCTTATACCAGAGACCATTACTTTTTTTATGGAAAGTGTACTTAAGCTTTCAAAGTTTACATCCCATATCCATGATACGTCTCTACCGTCGGCATAGTTGTCATTTAACAATACAGCTAAATTTAAATCTCTTTTATCCAAGGTTATAGTATTAATAGCTTGGTCATATCCAGCGGGATTCTTAACAAGAATAATCTTTATTTCCTTATTATTAATAGTAATAGCTTCTTGTCTTCCAAAGCTGCTCTTTTGACTTTTCAAAGAATTGAAGATATAGGAATTACCTATGTCTAAAGTCTTAGCAACGGAATAAGCGCATAATCCGTTATATATATTGTATATTCCAGGCTGATTTATGTAATATTCATATCCATTAATATTCACCAATGATCCTGAAGGGGATAATTCCTTTACATCATCGATATAAAAGTCTAATTCTGGACGCTTGTATCCGCATTGCTCGCAATAAAATTTGCCTAAATGATTATAAGTTATATAGTCGTACTTATAAGGATGCTTGCACTTCTTGCAGAACTTAGCATCAGCGTTAATACTGATTTGTGTATTATTATCTAAGGCATAATTAAAACCGTAGTATATTTTTTTATTTGGAATAGCCAAATCTCCAAGCAGAGATTCATCACCATTAAGTATCAATTCTGCATCAGGAACTTTTTCCAGTCCTTCTAAAATCTTATTTAATGTAGTATACACCTCACCATACCTGTCTAGTTGATCTCTAAATAAATTAGTAACAACAATGGCCCTTGGTGAAACATATTCTGTGATAAGTTTTAAATTAGCTTCATCCACCTCAATAACAGCATATTTATCAGTACTTTTATTCTTGAAACTAAAATATTTGATAAAGCAGGCTGTAATACCAGGCCTTAAATTTGCGCCAGTACTGTTAGTTATGACATCTTTTCCGCTGTCCTTTATCATACTATATATCATATTTGTTGTAGTGGTTTTTCCGTTTGTTCCTGTAATCAATATGATTTTATAGTCCTTCGTTATTGTTGAGAGGACATGTTTATCCATTCTTAAAGCTATTCTTCCTGGAAAATTAGTTCCTCCCTTAAATAGTCTATTAGACAATTTAATTATGATTTTTGAAGTAATAATACTAAAGAAAGTATTTATCTTGATTTTAAACACCTCCAAATCAGGATATAGAAGTTGATTATTGATTTTTGCACGTATTTAGCCATAAGCGATAATACACTTATGGCTAAATCTAAAATTAGCAATACACATATTATAATACAAAATTTAATTATTTACATCTATTTTATTGATAGAGTAATAGTAAGATAAGTTGAGGCACTAGTCATCGTATATAATTAATAAATAAAAGCTCATATGTTATAATTAATTATACATATGAAGTTAACAAGGTGGTAGATAAAATGAAAATATTAAATATAGCCCATAGAGGATTTAGTGGTGAATATCCTGAAAATACTATGCTGGCATTTAGAGAAGCAATAGAGGCAGGTGCAGATGGTATCGAAACTGATGTGCAATTAACAAAGGATGGTATCCCAATATTATGTCATGATGAAACCCTTGAAAGGACAACAGATGGTGAAGGCTATATAAAAGATTGGTTGTATGAGGAAATTTTACATTTAGATGCAGGTGTAAAGTATTCAGATGAATTTAGGGGTGTGAAGATACCAACTCTGGATGAACTTTTGGATTATGCCAAGGATAAGGAAATTCTTTTAAATTTAGAACTAAAAAATTCAATTATTAATTATGAAGGACTTGAAGAAATAGTTATAAAAAAAGTTCATGAATATAATCTTTGTGCTAGAGTGATAATCTCTTCGTTTAACCATTATTCCCTTGTAAGGTGTAAGGAAATTGATACTGAAATAAAGGTTGGATTGTTATATGATTGCTGGTTGTTTAAGCCAGAAGAATATTGCAGAAATACTGGTGCTGATGCACTACATCCTTCATTTTATAGTTTAAATCAAAATATAGTAGAAAATACTCATAAGGCTGGCTTTATTATAAATACATATACAGTAAATGAATTAGATGACATGAAAAGAATGATAAGTATGGGGGTTGATGGTATAATAACAAATTATCCTGATAAATTAGCTGAACTTTTAAATTAATAGCAGTTGAGTATATATCAATTATTGTAGTTTTTATGGAATTTTGTTAGAATTAAAGCATTATATTATTGGATGAGGTGAATTATGCTGAAGCATGAAGGATTAGAAAAAGGTATTCAAAATAAAAGAAGCTTCAAAATTAATAAGTTGGATATAATTATTATCCTATTCTGTATAGTGTATTTTCTTTCAGTTAGCATATTTTCAGTGTTAAATGAAAGGGTCAATGAGCCAGATACTAAAGTGATTGCAACTAATACAGCTGAAAAATATTTCTATAAAGCTGATTATGATAAGTCAATTTGGGAGTATAAAAAAATTTATGAGAAGGATAAATCCAGTATATGGCTTGTAAAAATCGCTGAAGTTTACTCTGTTAAAGGTGACATAAAAGCGTCAAGAGACTATATTGTTAAAGCTGAAGGGGTAAAAGACAATAATGCTGAGATTGAAAACTATATTGTTTTTACCGAATTTATGAATAAGGACTACCAAAAAGCCTTAGAGGATGGAGAAAAGGCATTAAAAAGGTTTCCTAAGGATAAAAACCTAATAAAGACCATGTTTTCTGTTTATATGTCCAACAATAAAATTGATAGTGCAAGTAAATTATTAAGTTCTTATCCTGTAAATGCTAAATCCTCCTATGATAAAGCAGAGTATGCTAGAATGCTTATTCTATTAGATAAATGGGATGAGGGAATTGCTAATTTATATGGTGCGTGGAACATAAATAAGGACGAGGCGAAGGTATATGATGTTATTTCACAGGTATCAGCATATCAAAAGGATGATTTGCTTAAAGTACTTTTGGATAAATTGCAAAAAGACTCTAATAATGTAGCTTACAAGCTTTGGATAGCAAAAGTATACTCGCTAGATACAAACACTGTGAATGAAGCAGCAAAAATGATGACAAGCATAGAAAAACAAGATATTGGAAAGATTGAGCCAGTACTTATAAGAATTTCAATACTGCAAAATGCACAAAATAATGATGCCGCACAAAACCTTATAAATAAGATAATTGAGAAGTATCCCGATGACTATAGAGTACTGCATGAAGCTTCTTGGTATTTTTTGAAGCAAAAAGATTTTAAAAAAGCAGAAGCATATTGTGAAAAATCTATATTGAAAAATAAAAATTATATGGACAACTACGGTTTTTTAATGCCAGAAATACTTAAGGATAATGGTAAGAGCTTAGAAGGAGAGCCTTTTTTTAGGACAGCCATATTTAAGGAACCCTATAACTATAACATTATGATTAATACAGCGAACTATTATTGGTACACTGCTAAAAATATAAATAAGGCTTTGGAATACTATAAAATGGCAGAGATTATTACACCGAATGATGCGGAGATAAAATATAATATTGCATTATTAGAATTAGCAGACAATAAACCTGAGGAAGCTGTAAATGTATTAAATAAATGTATAAGCATTCAGGACTCTGTGCCTAAATATCATAGAACCTTAGGAACCATATATATGACTATGAAGAATGGTAATACAGATGAAGCAATAAAACAAATTAGATATGCATATCAGAATGATGAAAATGATATTTTAACATTGAATAATGCAGGCTGTTATTATATAAGTATTCAAGAGGATGTAGAGAGAGGGATGTTTAATCTACAGAAAGCTTATAGCGGTATTAACGATTCAACTGATGAGTATACTAAAGCCACTATTAAAGCAAACTATGAAAAAGCAAAGTCAATATATGATCAATATAAAAAAGGCAGCGGAGATATAAAGATTCCCGACTTTCAGCTTTTTTATTAATAATATAGATATATTCGGCAGTAAATTTATTTTGCTGCCGAATTATTTATGTTTAGACTAAAGAAAAATATAATTGAGGTGTTTTAATGAGTAAAAGAGGTTACATATATGCAGTAGCTTCAGCTATACTGTTTGGAACAGCAGGAATGTTCATAAAATCTATACTAAGTATAGGGTTAGACTCAGTGCAGATTTTAACTATACAATATATAATAGCAGTTATAATTATGTTTTCAGTGATTAGTATATTGAATAAAGATCAGTTAAAAGTTAGCAAGAAGCAGATAATGCATTTAGCTGTTCTGGGGGTTTTAGGAAATACTTTTATGACAATTTTTTATTATATGGCATTTAAATATCTACCAGTAGCTGTAGTAACAATGCTTTTATATACATATCCTATTATTATATTTATTTATACCTTGATATTTAAGCGGGAAGGCTTTCATTATAAAGGGATAGCAGCTGTATTAATGGCTTTTACAGGATGCTTTTTAGTGTTGAATATTAATGTAAATTCTAGTGAATACTCAATTGCAGGTATGATATTTGCATTTTTAGCTGCAGTTTTTTATGCCTTTATGAATCTTTACTCTGAAAGAACTCTGAGTAATATTCCTGCTATAGTTACAAACGCATACTCCACATTGTTTTCTCTTTTTTCATTGGTACTATACAGTCCGCCAATTTTTTTATTTCATAGCAATATTAATCCCAAAAGCTTAGTATACATAGCTGCTCTAGCTGTATTTTGCGAGATTATTCCATTAACATTGCTATATAGCTCATTAAAATATCTAGGGTCTATGAAGGTTTCTGTTATAGGTAATCTAGAACTTCCTACTTCAATGATGATGGGATATATTATGTTAGGAGAGAAAATAGGATTAATACAAGTGTTAGGAGCAATTATAATTGTATACGCTGCCTATTTGGTAAAAAAATAAGATATTTAAATTTAAGCTAAATAAGAAATCGTATTTTGGCGAAATGCATAAAAATACATTATGTTTTTAGTTGATTTGACTGAAAAATCGTTGAAAAAAGCTAACTATAATAATACAATAGGACTTAAGGTGTATGTTCTAAAGTGAAAATAAAATGAGGTGTTAGCGTGTATCCATTAAAGTTTGAAAATTTGTATTATAATAAAATATGGGGCGGAAGAGATTTTGAATTATTCAGAAGCAATCTTCCAGAAGGTGAAATTGGAGAAAGTTGGGATGTTGCTTGTCATCCACATGGTACTAGTGTGATATCAAATGGCAAATATAAAGGTACTGGAATAGATGAGTTAATAAAGAGCGAAGGGGAAAGAATACTAGGGACTAAAATACCTCAAGAAAGATTTCCTCTTCTTGTAAAGTTAATTAATGCTAAGGATAAACTATCTGTTCAAGTACATCCAAATGATGAATATGCAAAAAGAGTAGAAGGAGATATGGGGAAAACTGAAGCTTGGTATGTAGTAGAAGCATTTGAAGGAGCAAATCTAATAGCAGGTACTAAGAATTGTACTAAAGAACAGTTTAAAGAGGCTATAAAGCAAGGTAACTTAGATCAATATTTAAATAAAATAGATGTTGAACCAGGGGATGTAATCTTCGTTAAGAGTGGATTGGTTCATGCTATTGGTGAAGGTGTTGTTATAGCTGAGATACAACAAAATAGTGATACAACCTATAGAGTGTATGATTATAATAGAGGAAGAGAAATTCATGTTGAAAAGGCTCTTGAAGTTGCAGACTTAAGCCTTAAGGGAGAAAAGAGTAAAGGAATTAAAATTGAAAAAGAGGGCTACTCTAAGACATATTATTGTCTATGTGAGAATTTCTCTTTAGAAGTATATACAATAGTTAGTTTCTGTATGGAGTACAGTGATAATGAGAGATTTTACATATTTACTTGTGTGGACGGAGGAGGAACAATAAATTATGAAGGTGGAAGTGAAAAAGTATCCAAAGGTGATAGTATATTAATTCCTGCATTTCTTGGGAAATATGAGTTGAATGGAAATATGAAATTAATAAAGAGCTATGTACCAAATGTGGAACAAGTAAAAAAAGAAGTTTTAGATAATATTATACGTTAATAGTAAATTAGCTTAATAAATAATGATTGGGGCGGGTATTGTTTATGCGCCTCAATTTTAATGCACAAAAATAATCAGGGTAAGTTTAACAACATGAAATATAATGATTAGTGATATATAAATACCAAGTAAAATATGCTTATTTTTATTTCAGGCTAAAAAGTTTACTATAAATGATAACATTTAGTTAAAACAATTGAGTTCTATTGATAATATCTTTCTACATAGTATAATATATATGTGTCAGTAAATCTAAAAAACCTGAGAGTGAGTGTGATATACGAAATGTGGATAAACATACTATTTATACTTAAGACTATAATAATAGGAATAGTTGAAGGATTTACCGAGTTTTTACCAGTATCTTCAACAGGACATATGATTATTACTGAACATATCATAGGTTTTATGGAAGGCGTGCAGCCAGCCGCTTTATATGATAAAGTCTATATAGATATGTTTACAGAAGTAATTCAATTAGGAGCAATCCTTGCAATTATCGTTTTATATTGGGACAAGATAATAAATACCCTAAGACCAAGTAACATTATACCATCAGAAGGTAAGAAGTGGTTGAATATGCCTGGTTTTAAGTTTTGGCTAAATATTGTTATAGCAGCCATACCTGGTGTGATATTAGGTTTCTTGTTTAAAAAGAAGATAGAAGGGTTATTATTCTTCCCGAAACCTGTTGCAGGTGCATTGATTTTTGGTGCGCTGCTTATGATATATGCTGAAAACAAATATAGGAAGAAAGCAACAGTTAAGGATGTTGATGCTATAACTATAAAGCAAGCATTTATTATTGGATGCTTTCAATGTCTTGCAATTGTTTGGCCTGGAATGTCTAGATCTGCATCAACAATAATTGGTGCTTGGATAGTTGGCCTTACCTCAGTAGCAGGAGCAGAATTTTCATTCTTTTTAGCAATACCTATGATGTTTGGTGCAAGTATAGTTTCAGTGCATTCAGCGTTAAAGCACTTAACTATGAATGGTATGCAGATAGTAGGCTTAGGTGTAGGGTTTTTAGTTTCTTTTGTAGTTGCTTTGGTTGTAGTAGAAAAGTTTGTAAAGTTCCTCCAGAAGAAACCTATGAGAATATTTGCAGTATATAGAATATTTGTTGGTATTTTAATATTGATTTTAGCTTTTGCTAATGTTATATCCTAAAATGTATGATTTATATTCGTAAAAATTTAAAAATTTAATATCTTATTTCATATAATTTAGAAGCACTGGTTTTATATGTAAGTTATGGTTGAAAATTATGAGTAATAGTTATTATATCTTCGTGCCTGAAGAAATAATTAAGTTTTCATAAAAGCTTATACTTACAAAATAAAGCTAGTGCTTTAGTTTTTTGTAATTTTTTTTATGGTAATGGCAATAATATTACTATTGCAAAAAAGAATATTTTATTCACTCTAAAAAATAACATTGATTTAGTGGTTTAAACTTTAGTTATATATATGTTTAGAAATAAAGAAAACTGTCAAAAATCCTTTCATAGGGATAAATGATTAGTTATTTTTATATGATCAATCATTTGTGGTGCTAAAATATATTAAGATAAGGGGCGAAAAATATGGATTGGAATCAAAGATTGCAGGATATAATTTCGAGAAAAAAATGGGTTAAGAATGACATAGGAAAGAGTAGGGTTCAGTGTGTTAAATTAATTAATGATAATAATATATTAATGATAATAATAGTTTCAGATACCTTAGATCACCCTGTTATCGCTAGAGTTGAAAAAGTGCTGATAATAGATAAGCAGTTAGTATTATTTTATGATGGAGAGTATTGTGAGAATATTGATAAAGACGAATATGCCCGCTATGCTGATTTTTTAACTAATGAAGAATGGAAAATAATTTTTGGTGGAGATGATGTAATTAACATGCTTAGATTAAATAAAATGATATCTGAAGAGGAAGGTTTTTATGCTGAGCTGCACCAAACTATAGAACAGTTTATGGAAAGAGGTTATGATAAAGAATCCAGCGAAAGTTTAAATAAGGAACTTCACTTGGTATAGTTGAAAATAAGAGGAATTAATCACCTCAGAAATAAAATTAATTAAGCGAACAATTTGAGAGAAATAAAAATTTACAGGATTGTTTTAGAAAGTTGTTAGGGGGAAGTTGTATGGAAAATAAAATTAAGAAAATTGCACTATTAACTGGTGGCGGGGATTGCCCAGGATTAAATGCTGTTATCAGAGCAGTAACAAGGACAGCAATATTAAAATATGGATATGAGGTTGTTGGGTATATATTTGGATACCGTGGTTTGTATCATAATCAAAAAGTTAATTTAACATTAGATAGTGTATCAGGAATTCTCCATAAAGGCGGAACTATTTTATATAGCTCAAATAAGGATAATTTATTTGATTATTTGGTTGAAGAGAATGGTCAAAGAGTAAGAAAAGATGTATCGGATGTTGCTATTGAAAATATGAAAAAAGAAAATATTGATGCTTTAGTGGTAATTGGAGGAGATGGAACTTTAACAAGTGCCAGAGACTTTTCCAGGAAGGGCCTAAATGTAATAGGAGTACCTAAAACTATAGATAATGATTTGGCAGCAACAGAGGTAACATTTGGATTTAATTCAGCTTTAGAAGTAGCTACAGAAGCTCTTGGTAGGTTACATACTACTGCAGAGTCTCATCGTAGGGTAATGATTTTAGAGGTAATGGGCAGAAATGCGGGATGGATAGCATTAGAAGCAGGAATAGCTGGTTCAGCAGATGTTATAGTTATACCAGAGATACCTTATGATACGAATAAAATAGCTGAAAAAATTAAAAAACGAGATAAAGAAGGAAAGTTATTTACAGTTATTGTTATTGCAGAGGGAGCAAAACCTAAGAACGGGGATGTTGTTATTAATAGGATAGTAGAGGATAGTCCTGATCCAGTTAGATTAGGTGGAATAGGCAATAAATTAGCTAATGACCTAGAAAAAATTATAAAGGATCATGAAATAAGATGTACTATATTAGGGCATCTACAAAGAGGTGGAACAACTACAACCTATGATAGAATCTTATCAACTAGATATGGCGTTGCGGCAGTAGAAATGGCTAACAAAGGTGAGTTTGGAAAAATGGTTTGTTTAAGAGGAGATAAAATATCATCTGAAAGTTTAGAAAATGTTATTGGAAAAGCTAAACTAGTTGATGAACATGGGGAATTAGTTCAAGTTGCTAAAAGTATAGGGGTCTCTTTTGGAGATTAGGAATTAATATATAATAGACATAAAAAAACACAGTGATATAAATCACTGTGTTTTTTGGTGCCGAAGACCGGAATCGAACCGGTACGGTGTGTTAGCACCGCAGGATTTTAAGTCCTGTGCGTCTGCCAGTTCCGCCACTTCGGCATGTACCACTGAGTACAGAAAATAGTATACTATGATTATTTGTTAGTGTCAATAAATAAATGAAAAATTTTGAATGTTTTTCAGCATGAGAAATTTATATCTAGATTAAGTCTGGTTCTTGAATGAAGTAAAATGTGTAAATAATAAGTAAAAACAATGTCTATATAAAAAATTCATAGACACCAATACATAAAATAATAAGACCCGATATAATGCCAGAATTTCTCGTTGATGTTTTATATAAAAACTTTAGTCCTAAATTATATCCTAAAGAAATAAAGGCTATGCTAAACAAAAATGTTAGTATACAGGTAACTATTATATTTAATCCAGCAATACTTGCACCTATGCCAGTGGCTATATTGTTTATAGTCAAGGATATACCAAGTACGACAGATTCTTTGAAATCTATGCAACCAGAGTTATTAAAATCAACATTTTCAGGATTATCAATTAAATTACTGTAAGAAAATTTTGTAGACCTATTATAACTTTCTTTTAAGGAAGTTATAATACCATAAACCCCAATAAGAATTAGAAATATACTGCCTAGGTAATTTGCCATATATTCTGGCATAAACCTACTGATTATTTTACCAAAATACATAGAGGCAAATGTTCCTATACAAGAAATTATGGCAATCATTATATTACTTATAATATTAATTCTAAGTTTTTTTATACCGTAAGCAATTCCTATAGTAAAGTTATCAGTATTTGATGATAATGCAAATAAAATAGATGATAGAATATGCATAATTAACCTCGTTACATAATTAATTGTATTAGTATACTATTCAAGATTTAATGAATTGACACCTATGTAAAAGTTAAGCTTTATAGATATTAATAAATAAGTTAGTTTGTTAATTGAATGTATGATAAATTAACTGAACCTGGTGTATCATTGTGTGATATAAGGCGAAAGGTGAATATATTTTTAGATATTGATTGATAAATTAATTTATTGATGATAGGACGCTTTGTAACATATTATTTATGTGATATTATATTACATGTCGCTGCGGTTCAGCAGAGATGTGAAGCAAGTTTAAAGATTAAATAAAAAACTTGTTGACAAACGCAAAAATATCTGATAAGCTATAAAAGCTGTCGGATGATAGCGAAAACAAATTGGTCTTTGAAAATTAAACAGATATCATGAAAAGTCAGCAATTCTTTATGAGAATAAATTAAGTGATAAACTTAATTGAGTACAGATTAAACTTTTAAATTGAGAGTTTGATCCTGGCTCAGGACGAACGCTGGCGGC
>JAUZPI010000089.1 GCA_030706015.1 Bacillota bacterium | reverse complement strand
TTCTATAGGACTAATAAGAAAAATGCGTTCGTCTCTCCATACTGTAACTTTTTTTATGCTTTTCTTTAAACTATTATGACTTATTTCTTCAATTGCCTTAGTATTCTTTATACCCTTCTCCATGTTTTTGAAAATTCGATTTACAGTGGATTCTATTCTTACCTTTGAGATAGGTTTTAAAACATAATCAATTGCATTTATTTCGAAAGCCTTAATGGCATATTCATCATATGCGGTTACGAATACAATCATTGTATTGATGTTCATTTGAATAATTTCTTCTGCAACGGAGAAACCGTTAATGATAGGCATTTGTATATCTAAAAAAACTACATCGGGCTTTTTTATAGATAATTCTTCGAGAAATCGTATTGGTGAAGTGTATTTTTCGATAATCTCAATACTTGAAATGCCTTCTAAAGCCTCAGCCAAAGAATCTAAAGCAATGTTTTCGTCATCCACCAAGATAGCTTTTATTTTCATCACCTACTTTCCAAGTACTACCTAAAGTTTAGTTTGGATTAAAACCACAATAATTGTGTATTTATGTCGTATATGGTATAATTTTAACAAATATATAAATACTGTATCAAATTACATTTGAGTCTGCAAGAAAAATTTTTAATGGAGGAAGACATGTTTAATACAAATGAAGTCTATGGAGATATTGAAGCTTCTTTAAAAACCGGAGATATTATTCTATTTCATGGAGGAGAGAGCGTTAGTAAGTTAATTGAGACTCTAGAGAATACACCTTGGACACACGTTGGAATGATAGTGCACCCATCTGATATTGGTCTCTCAGAGAAGTGTGGAAATAGGCCTTTGCTTTGGCACTCAACGCCTAAGCTTAATATAGAGGATGTAGAAATAGAGTCTAAAGATTATGGACCAGAAATTGTATATCTTGATGAGGTTTTAAATCTCTTAAAGTCCTATAATTATTTAGTTGTGGTGCGTAAATTGGATACTGAGAGAACAGCTAAAATGATGGATAGCTTGAAACAATTTATTAATAAGGTGCATAATGATAATTTTCCAACAGAACCTCAACTGTTCTTAGAGTATATTATTGGAAAAATAATGAACGCTATAAATAGATTATTTAAAAAGAGGATTTCTTATAACAGCACACTTATAGTAAAAAGCATTGAGAATACTGGCTTAAAATTCATCGTTGAAAAATTAGAAAAAAAGCCATATTTATTAAATTTACATACTGAATTTTGCAGCGAACTTGTTGCACAAACATATATAGCAATGGACTTATTATCAGAAGAGGAGGTTCCGCAGAGTTTTAGTCCTAAGTCTTTTTCTTCTCAAGAAAATTTGCCATTGAATAATGCAAAACTGGAAAAAGAAATTACCATAAGTTCACCTCCTAAAGAATTGTGTTCTAATCAATAATGGAGGAAAATAGGTATGTCTAATATAGTTAGAAATAAAATTCCTAAAGGTTCGGCAATAAAAAGATCAGCTATTGTTTTAGCAGTCTGTATAGTTGCGTTCATTTCGTTATTCTACCATTTCTCGTCTAACCATGAAAAAATTTTACCCAAAGCCTCTAAGGGAGTACTAAACCTTACAGATTGGTCATTTGAAAGGGATGGGAAAGTAAGCTTAGATGGGGAATGGGAATTCTATTGGAATAAACTTCTTACCCCGGATGATTTTAAAAATAAACCTGCAATCAATGCATCTTATATAAAGGTTCCCGGATACTGGAATGAAGGAAGCAGCCCCAATAGTAAATTAACAGGCGATGGGTATTCAACCTATCGATTGATAATCCATTCAAATGAAGACTTTAAAGAAATAGCAATTAAGGTAGGTGCCATATTTTCATCCTATAGAATGTGGATTGGCGATAAAGAAGTTTTACACTGTGGTATTGTAGGAAGTACCCCAGAGGATTCTAAATCAGGCATGGAAGCACTAATTGGTTCATATGAGGGGGAAAACCTTGGAACTAAAGATATTCAAATTGTTATTCAAGCCTCCAATTTTATTGGTGGTAAGGGCGGCATTTTAAATAGTATCTATATAGGAACCCCAAAACAAATTGAAACCTTACGTGAAAACAATTTAATGAAGGAAAACTATATATCAGCTATCACTGTATTTATGGGACTCTTCTATTTACTTCTATTTTTTATTAGAAAAAAAGAAAAATATACCTTGTATTTAGGGATATTGTGTATTCTTATTTATGTAAGAGGCTTGTTTCTTGGAGAGTTGAGTATATATTCCTGGTTCTCAGGGGATAATCCAGAAATATTCTTTAAAATATCATTTTTAGTTCTAAGCCTTTCACTAATTACCTTAGTAATGTACTATGATAAAATGTTTCCTTATGAAATTCAACCCTTATTAAAAAAAATACTAATTATTATTAATGGAATATTCAATGTATCAGCATTATTTTTTCCATACAGAATTATATATTGGCTGGTGTACATTTTTGAATTATTTGCTTTGATTGTATTTATAATATTGATTGCAGTTACTGTAAAGGTTGTTATAAAAAAAGTAGAGGGGTATATGGTTATAGTCCTAGGTGTCACAATTATGTTTTTATCAGCAATAAATGATACTTTGTTTGACCTGCGTATACTAAGGGGAGTGCTTAGCATTACCGATGGTATTTTTATATACCTGCTTTTACAGGCAGTTTTACTCTGTATAAAATATGCAAATACATTTAAAATAAATGAACTCTTCTACAAGGCAGAACTGGATACTCTTCAAGCTCAGATTAAACCACATTTTATATTCAATGTGCTTAATACCATAATATATTTTACAAAAAAGGATGCAAATAGAGCACATTCACTTCTATTGGATTTAGCTGATTACCTAAGAAATCATTTTAGCTTTAGGAACACTAGTAATTTAATAGATTTAGAGGAAGAAATATCTCATCTTAAGTCTTATATAAACCTTGAAAAGGCCAGATTTGGAGAAAAACTCAAAGTTATTTTTGATATTCCTTCTGATATTTCTGCTAAAATACCTGTGTTTTTAATTCAACCAATAGTCGAAAATGCATTAAAACATGGTATTCTCCCAAAGGAAGATGGGGGACTAGTAAAGATATCTGTTGTCTCAGAAAAAAGAAAAATCATTATTAAAATAGAAGACAATGGTGTAGGTATGTCTCGGGAACGACTTGAAGGATTATTGGATGATAATGTGGATGGATATGGCGTAGGTGTAAGAAATGTGAATAAGAGGCTTATAAATATTTTTGGTAAACCCTTAAAGGTAGAAAGTATAGAAGGTGTAGGAACAAATTTTACTATGGAAATACCTCAATAAACTCACATTATTTTTAGGAGGATTTAAGTATGCATTTATCCATAATGATTAGTAATAAATGTAACTATCAATGTAGTCACTGCATAGAAAATTCATCTCCAGATCAAGAGGAGAGAATTTCTTTAGAAAAAATAATTGAATTAATAGATTCTGCAGCCCGCATTAGTGAAAATGAAGAATTCAAGGTTAGTTTTACAGGAGGTGAAGCTTTCTTATATTTTGAAGATTTAAAGGAAAGTGTAAGAAGGGCAAAAGAGAATAAAGCCACCAGCATTGGCTGCGTTACAAATGCATATTGGGCAGCTAGTTCACAAGAAGCTGTAAGGAAGCTAAGAGAGGTTAAAAATGCAGGTATAGACCATATAGCCTTTAGTTATGATGAATTTCATAGAAAATTTGTGCTAATTGATCATATTAAAAATGCCTTTATTGCAGCCAATGAAGCAGGGATTAGCGCAACCTTTAAAATTGTTCTTTTTAAAGGAAAAGAACGAGCGTCTGATTTCTTGAAAAAAATATTAGATATAACCCCTGGAACTAGATTTTCAATTGAAGAATTATTAGGCTTACCTTTAGGGAGAGCAAGGAACCTGCCTAAAGATTTGTTTTTATTTACTGAAGGTATTCCAAAAGGCAAATGTCACGGCTGTGGAAATATAATGATTAGATATGATGGCAATGCTTATGCTTGCTGCTGTCCTACTTTTTCAGAAGCGCTGCTTTTAGGCAATGTATATAGAGATTCCTTAGAGAATATTTATAATAAAGTTAAGAATGGATCATTATTTAAGGTACTTATGGACAAAGGACCAATTTATTTTGTCCCTTATTTACAAGAAGCTGGAGTAGTTTTTATAGATGGTTCATTCGTAGATCAATGCCACTTATGCAGCGAAGTTCTTAAATACTATAATTCAAGTGAGCTCATGACTTGTACTTATAATAATGCAATAGAGGAATGGAGCAGTGATAAGCAAAAAGAAAAAATTACTTTAAATATTATCTCGGAGTTTTTAGGTATCTAAGGGATTATATAAAGCTTATCAAAAACAAAAAATAGATCTGTACAATGGAGTGTGCAAGTGGTGAAGATAGATGAACATTAAAAAGGAGAATAAAATCCAGATGGATGATGTTCTCCTTTTTATTTTAGCATGAATTATCTATATAAACATAATTTACTGGTACTCCATAGGCATAGCCATTTTCACCTACTGTAGATAAAATACCATATTCGCGATTTTTTAATATTTCTTTTGCTTCTGCAATATCAAGTTCCCTATCTTTTCTTCTCATTTCCTTAAACATAGTTACACCCTCCTTGTTTTAACAATATAGTTTTTTAAACTAACGCACAAAAAACTGCGTACTTGTATATTTGTACCATTATATTTATATTAATTATAACAGAAAAAATCAATTTCCTATAGATAGTCAAAGAGCAGTTGAATTAGGCGTAAAATTAATAAAGTAGCTAATTAAATCGCGATATTATTTAAATATAATGAATTAGATGATAAAAGATTATTTTATTCCACATGACAAAGACAGGGTCTTCTTATATAATAGTAAAGTACTAAAAATTTTGGAGGGAAGGTTAATGAAAACCGTGAAAAAAATAAATGAAATTTTTAGTGACTACGAAGCAAATGGTAACATAAATAATGCTATTGTAGAATCCGTAGTGTTAATCAAAAAAAGTAAGCGGCTGGAGATGGAGATTAGTTCAGATAAATACATTGACATAAGAGAATTTGAAGGCCTGAATAAATTTATTAGAAAAAGATTTGCCTTAGAGGATTCCACAATTTCTGTTAAGTATGCAGATGGAACAGATAAAAAGCCTATAGAACAGGAACTTACTAATATTGTGCATTCAATGGCACATAAATATCCTGTGTTAAAAGCAGTAATTAATAATTGTGAGTATGAGGTAAATGAAAATACCATAAATTTTAATTTTAAAGCTGCGGTATCAGGTTTTTTAAAAAGCATGAATTATGATAAGCAAATACATAAGACCATAAAAGCTCTTTACGGCACTACATATAATATAAATTTTGTTGATGACTTAACCAGTGAAGAATTAATGCTTCAAGAGGAAGAACGACAGCAGGAAGTACTTGCTATTACAAAGGAAATTAAAGCAGCTCAAAGTAATATTACCCCTAAGGTACCAGCAGTTTCTGCAGAGAAAAAATATGAAGTAAAAGAAGAAACTGATGGTAAAAAGGTTGATCCATCCTTGATACTGGGCAGAAACGCTAAGATTAAGGAACCTGTAATAAAGATTACAGATATCACTCCGGATGAGGGAAGGGTAGCGTTAGAGGGCGAAATATCTAATATGGAAACAAGGGAATTAAAGAGCGGAAAAACATTAGTTTCCTTTGATCTATATGACGGCTCAAGCTCCATGACGTGTAAGGCCTTTTTAAAACCTGGTGAAGGTGATGAAGTATTACCTAAGCTTAAAGGTGCTAAAGGTGTTAAGCTTGTAGGGAATGTAGGCTACAGCCAATTTTCTGGTGAAGTTGAGATGATTGCCAACACCATAATAGAAACAGAAGGTGTAAAGAAGACTAAGAGACAGGATAAAGCAGAGGTTAAAAGGGTAGAGCTTCATATGCATACTCAAATGAGCCAGATGGATGCTATGACCAGTGCCACTGATTTAATTAAAAGAGCTATGAGCTGGGGTATGAAAGCCATTGCTATAACAGATCATGGAGTGGTACAGTCCTTTCCAGAAGCTCATAAGCTTCTAGGCAGAGATAATCCTGATATGAAGGTTTTATATGGAGTAGAGGCTTATTTAGCTCCAGATAAAAAGCCTGCTGTTACAAACCCTAAGGGCCAAAGCATCGATACCACCTACTGTGTACTGGATTTAGAAACTACAGGTTTTTCACCAGTAACAGAAAAGATTACCGAAATAGGAATTATGAAGGTTCAGGAGGGAAAGGTAATTGATAAATTCAGCTGCTTTGTAAATCCTGAAAAGCCTATTCCAGCAAGGGTTATAGAGGTTACCAACATAACAGATGATATGGTAAAGGATGCAGAAACCATAGAGCAGGTATTCCCTAAAATGCTGGATTTTATTAAGGACAGCGTACTGGTTGCTCATAATGCAGGTTTTGATGTGGGCTTCTTAAAGCATAATGCTAAGGTCTTAGGTTATGACTTTGATTTTACATACCTGGATACCTTAACTTTAGCTCAAGAAATCTTTCCTGAATTTAAAACCTATAAATTAGGTAGAATTGCAAAAAACCTTGGTTTTAAGGTGGAGGTTGCACATAGAGCCTTAGATGACGTAGATACCACTGTTAAGGTATTTAACGTAATGATAGATAAGCTCAAGGAAAGAGGAGCAAAAACTCTTGAGGATATAGACATATACGGTTCTGATGAGACTGCTAAGAAGGAAGAATATAAAAAGCTTAGAACTTATCATGCAATAATATTCGCAAAGAATTATGAAGGTTTAAAGAATTTATATAGGCTTGTGTCTTACTCCAGCTTAGATTATTTTTATAAAAAGCCTCGTATATTAAGAAGTATGTTTAAGAAATATTCCGAAGGCTTAATCTTAGGCAGTGCCTGCAGTGAAGGGGAATTGTTTCAATCAATACTTCTAGGAAAATCCGATGAGGAAATAGAGGCAATAGCAAAGGAATATGATTATTTGGAGATACAGCCTCTAGGAAATAATGATTATTTAGTAAGACAGGGGCAGGTACCAGATAAAGAATATCTAAAGGAAATTAATAAGAAAATCATAGCTCTTGGAGAGAAACTGGGTAAGCCTGTAGTGGCTACTGGTGACGTTCATTTTATGGACCCTGAGGATGAAATATACAGGCGTATACTGGAAGCAGGTCAGGGCTTTAAGGATGCAGATGACCAGGCTCCATTATATTTGAGAACCACTGAAGAGATGCTTAGGGAGTTTTCTTATTTAGGAAGAGAAAAAGCCTATGAGGTAGTAGTAACAAACACAAATCTGATTGCAGATATGTGTGAACAGATTAGTCCTATTTCACCTGATAAAGCTACACCGCATATAGACGGCTGTGAGCAGATGATCAGGGATATCACTTTTAACAAGGCTCATGAACTATACGGAGATCCTCTTCCTGAAATTATCCAGGCAAGATTAGATAAAGAGCTGGATTCCATTATAAAAAATGGTTTCTCAGTTATGTATATAATAGCTCAAAAGCTGGTATGGAAATCAAATGAAGACGGTTATCTGGTAGGTTCCAGAGGATCAGTTGGTTCTTCTGTTGTTGCTTATATGACAGGTATAACAGAAGTTAATGGTCTACCGCCTCATTATAGATGTCCTAAATGTAAACACTCTGATTTTACGGATTATGGTTACAAGCTTGGTTTTGACTTGCCAGATAAGAATTGTCCTGTTTGCGGAGAAGCTTTGGCTAAGGATGGATTAGATATACCTTTTGAAACCTTCTTAGGTTTTAATGGAGATAAAGAACCGGATATAGACTTAAACTTCTCAGGAGAATATCAGGCAAAGGCTCATAAATATACTGAGGTTATCTTTGGAAAAGGCACCACCTTTAAAGCAGGAACCATAGGTACCATAGCGGAAAAAACAGCCTTTGGTTACGTAAAAAAGTATTATGAAGAAAAAGGCATAAATGTAAATAAGGCAGAAATTATGAGAATTTCAAAGGGTTGTACAGGTATAAAAAGAACCTCAGGGCAGCATCCTGGTGGAATAATAGTTGTGCCTAAGGGAAGAGAAATATTTGAATTCTGTCCTGTACAGCATCCAGCGGATGACCCGACTTCAGATATTATAACTACACATTTTGACTATCACTCTATTGACCAGAATCTATTGAAGCTGGATATACTGGGTCACGACGACCCTACAGTTATAAGAATGCTTCAGGATATAACAGGAGTGGATCCTCAAACTATACCTATGGATGATAAGGAGACTATGTCAATATTTTCATCTACAGCAGCCCTGGGAGTAACCTCTGAGCAGATAAATTCCAAGGTGGGGACTTTTGGTATTCCAGAGTTCGGTACCAAGTTCGTAAGAGGAATGCTTTTAGATACCATGCCAAAGACCTTTATGGATTTGATATGTATATCTGGTCTTTCCCATGGTACAGACGTTTGGCTGGGAAATGCAAAAGACTTAATTGACCAAGGAATAGTAACCAGCATCAGTGAAGCGGTATGTACCAGAGATGATATCATGGTTTATCTTATTAAAATGGGTCTGCCTCCAAATACAGCCTTCAAGATAATGGAGACCGTACGTAAAGGAAAAGCGCTGAAAGATGGAAAATTCCCGGAATATGAGGCTTTAATGAGAGAGCATGAAGTTCCGGAGTGGTATATTGATTCCTGTAAAAAGATAAAATACATGTTCCCTAAGGCCCATGCAGCTGCTTACGTAATGATGGCCTTTAGAATAGCTTGGTTTAAGGTTCATATACCTAGAGCATATTACTCAGCATACTTTTCTATAAGAGCAAAAGCCTTTGATGCAGAATTTATGATTTTCGGAAAAGAAAAGGTTAAGGCAAAGATGAAGGAAATTGAAATGATGGGTATGCAGGCACCTCCTAAGGATAAGGATATGTATGACGATTTAGAATTGGTTTTGGAAATGTACGAGAGAGGAATCAAGTTCCTTCCTATTGATTTATATAAGTCACATGCTACAAAATTCATCATGGAAGAGGAAGGAATAAGACCTCCTATAAACAGTATATCTGGTATGGGAAATGTAGCGGCAGAAAGCATATATAATGCAATACAAGAGGGAACGCCGCTTGGTTCAATAGAAGATTTAAAGAAACGTGCCAAGATAGGTAATGCTGCCATAGATTCACTTAAGAAGTTTGGATGCTTAAATGGTCTTCCTGAAAAGGACCAATTAAGCTTCTTCGATGCAATTTAACTGTTTAATGGAGCATACATCTACAATAATTAAAAGAAAAGTTCTGTAATCAACCAATTACAGAACTTTTTTATACCTATAAAATTGGATATATCCTTAAACAATGTAACTTTAGAAAAAGAAGGATTTTGTTGCTAAAGTTAAGTTGGTGATAATTACAAGTCTAGTACATTAAAATCAATTTCAAGATTATCGTATATCCCAACTTTTATTTTGTCTTTAAAGGTATATGCTTCAGGAGCTGCATATTGGTTAGTATTTTCATCAAGTGTATAAACTAATATAGTTTGTTTCATAGGGTTTACTATCCAATATTCACGTACTTTATATTGATCGTATAAATTCAATTTCCTAATATAGTCGCTTGAAGGATTAAAAGGTGATACAACTTCAATTATCATATCAGGAGCACCAGTACAACCTTTATCAGTAAGCTTATTTTTATCACATATAACGGATATATCTGGTTGAATGACATTTCTACTGTTTACTATTTCTTCATTATCATCTTTTAGTATTACATCAAAAGGGGCAGGGTAAACCTTGCAATTACCTTTACTAGACTTAATATAACTATTTATTACAGTTATTAATTCAGAAATTATCTCTTGATGTATTCTGCTTGGTGCAGGAGACATATTGTATATGTGACCTTCTATTATTTCAATATGTTCACCTTCTGGATAAGATAAGTAGTCAGCATAGGTATAGATTTTATTTTCAACTGTATTTGACATAGAAACAGACCTCCAGTATAGTGGGATTTTATTTTTTAAAGTTTTATAAAATTCATCAAGTAAATTTTACCTACTTATAGTTATTATAAATCAAAAAAAATAAAAATACACACATTTGTGTTTGAAAAGAAAAGTTCTGTAGTCAGCCTATTACAGAACTTTTTTGTACCAATACCTTCGTAAGAATGTTACAATTTACATAGATAACAAAACAATAGAAGTCTTAATATACTGCAGTTATTCCGATTTATGGATGTTGGTGTAACAATGATATACGGCTATACATCATGGTGGGAATATACTCCAATTTCATAAATGTAGGGAGTTATCTATAGGGTTACTGGGATTAGCTATCTTTACTGTAAAAAATTAATTATTTACAGTAAAAATGTAATTATAAAAGGAGGAAGTTTTGCTGATACTTTATTTTCCACATAACTAAAGCTTGAGTTAATTGACGTGGACAGTTATGAGGATATCCAGACCATAAACATTGGTATCTCTCCACAAATACATACAATCTCGCTTTTTGCTTATGCAGCAGCTTCATGTATTTTATATGCCTATTTTTATGCTGTATGCATCTAAAAGCGTACCGATTAGAAAGGAATTTAAAATGATAGAATTGATTGCAATCAGCATAGATGTACCAATAAGTGATAAAGTATACGAAGATTTATTAAATCTTGTATCATACGAAAAAAAGCAGCGAATAAAAAGATTTAGATTTTTAGAAGATGCCAAGAGATCATTATTTGCAGATTTACTAGTACGATATTGGATGTGTAAAAATTTGAAGCTAAAAAACAGCCATATTAAGTTTAAGACAAATGACTACGGCAAGCCATATTTGGATGGAGTAGAAAATGTTTTTTTTAATGTTTCCCATTCAGCGCAGTGGATTGTTTGCGGACTTAGTAATGGTGAAATAGGTGTAGATATCGAGCACATAAAGGATGCCGATTTGGATATAGCAAAAAGGTTCTACAGCCAAGAAGAGTATGCTGATTTGTTGAAAAAGCCAGCTGCAGAGAGAAATAAATACTTTTTTGATTTATGGACTTTAAAAGAAAGCTATATAAAATATAAGGGAAAGGGACTTTATATTCCCTTAGATTCTTTTAGCATTAAAATAGAAGATAGTAGAGTAAATATTTTAAGCGAAAATTTGGAACACCCTAATTTTCAAAGGACTATGATTGATGATAATTATATGGTTGCTATATGTTCTGACTCTAAAGAATTAGCAAAGATATCTTATGTCACAATAGAGGAGATATGGAACCAAGTTTATCAGTCGCTTTAATTTAGAATTATATACATATATACATATTGGAGAGTGAGCATATGAATAAAATTAAATTGTTTTGTATCCCATATGCGGGAGGATCAGGTAATGTTTATTTGCCATGGAAAAGTCTTCTTAGTGGCAGTATTGAATTATGTCCAATTGAACTTGCAGGCAGAGGCAGGAGATTTAATTCGGATTTTTATCAAACGCTTGAAGAAGCAGTTGAAGATATATCAGATGTCATTTTAAGTGAAGTTGAAGAATGTGAATACGCCATTTTTGGCCATAGCATGGGAGCTTTATTGGCATACGAAGTATATTATAGTCTTATAAAAAAGGGATTGAAAAAACCAAAGCACATATTTTTCTCAGGTAGAAAGGCTCCACAGATTGAGAACGATAAAATCAAACGATATAAACTTCCAGATGAGGAATTTATTAAGGTAGTATATAAATATGGCGGGAATACAAAAGAAGTTTTTCAAAACAAAGAACTGATGGATTTATTTATTCCAATCCTTAGATCAGATTTTCGTATAGTTGAAGATTACGAATTTAAAGAAAAAAATGAAAAAATTCAAACCAATATGACAACTTTTTATGGAAGCAATGATGAAGGTGCAAGCTATTCTAAAATAATGCCCTGGAAGGTACATGCAGAAAAAAATTTCAATGTAATAGAGTTTAATGGAGGACATTTTTTTGTAAATGAATTTGCTGAGGAAGTTGTACATGTTATAAACAAGGAATTGTTACAAACCAATAGTTGCGACTAAAAATGAAGAGATTGTAAAATATAAAGGTTCTCGGGGTGTCTCAAGATAGTATTTAAATAGCTATTTTGAGACATCCCTTTACTTTGAAAACTAAGAATACTGTGATTTTTTTACTCTAGATACTAAACCTCCAAGCTTGTATCCGATGAAGCAAAATATTATATATAAAGGTGATGTTATAAGCATTAAAGTCGGTCTATCTATACTTATTCCATTTAATGAAAAAAAGATAGATCTAAATCCATACAATGGACCGCCGAACCAAGTATAAAATGCTAGTATGGTAGAATCAAATAGGCCATAATAAGAAGCTATTTGTTTTACTTGATAATATAGCCCACCAGCCCATGTATAAAATGGACTTAGGAATATGCTGGTTAATTTGGTTTTAGAGAGAATCCAGATAGCTATAGAAGAAGCGATACCAACACTCCAATATATAACCATAAATTTTTGATATTTTTCCTCTTGAATGATTCCCCAATAGAAGCTAAATAACAGCCATGCCATTAAAAATACTATTGAAACGAAAAGATTGAAATTATAATAACTGTAGCCGTTATAAAACTCTGACCACTGGGAAAGTAAACTAAGAAATGTAATAACAATTGTAAAAAGAGTTATTATTGCTATGTTCATTTTTTTCAATATAAAACCCCCCATCATTGATAAGGTCGTGCTAATCTTTAAGAGATTATTAACTGTTATTTTCTTTAATTATACAATTATCTAGGCTATATGCTTTTTTTATTTTAACATTTGAACTATAATCACTTATCTTGTAGTCAACATTGAAATATTTTTGTGTCCCTTAGCTAAGGATAAGCTAATATTATGATTAAATTGAGTTAATTACAATTGATGTAAAATATAAACATAGATTAGTTTTCTACAAATATAAGATTATAGATTTTGATAAAGAACTGAATAAGTGTATATGAATAAATAGTCAAGATTATGTATAAAAGTTTTGGACATTGGTTAATTATGAGTATAAGGTTAGTTACTAAAAGATGTGGTTAAGAGTGGAAAAATGTGCTATAATATACAAATAATTAACAATGTATGTTAAGGTAAGAAGTTATTTCAACCTGGTGTTCTTGATTAGTTGCTGAATCTAACACATTGAGGTAGTAAAAATAGAAGGATTTATTTACTCATTTGATACCATACAGTATCTTTAGGACATACTTAATGGTACACACTCCGGCCTTGAGAAATCCGCCGTAATATTATTTAAAACTGTCCAAGCCGAAGGATGGATGATATAGCCCCTATAGTATAGATTATTAAATTAAGAAAACTGTGTGACGAATACGACGTGCTAATGATTTGCAATGATGTTCAAGTATGTTGCGGAAAAACTGTTAATTTTATCATTTTATAAGATTTGGAGGAGATTTTATTTGGAAAAAAAACAAATAATTATTATAACTATTTTTACAATAGTTATTACATGTCTTGATTTATGTTTTCAGTGGTCAGATCTATTTGGATTATCAGTTTACAGTACTTATATAGTAAGTTTTCCTGCTTCACTAATATTTTTATTAGTATGGCTGTTATTTAGTTTTTATTGGGGGTTAGAACAAGAAAAAAAGTATCAAAAGTTTATTACTATATATTGGGGTTGTAATATAGTTGCCATTTTATTTATTGCGATTTTTCCATATAATCAATTAATTCAAGAAGTACTATACTTGTTATATATATGGTGTGAAGGTCCAATATACGGACTTTTATTTATACCAGTACATTTTCCTTGGATAAATGAACATATAACCAAGCAAGCTTTTATGTTAATAACAGCACCATTAGGCATGGTATTTAGTTTTATAGGATTTCGGATTGGACTTTCGATATCAAAATTCAAAAAATTATAGTGATTTTAAATTTGTAACAAACTACAAAAAATAAAATTAGCTCAAGGTATTTTCCTTGGGCTAATTTTATTTTTAGAACCATTGTCCTTTATGATAAATTCCTTTTTAAAGCATGAGCAAAGTTATTTAATTAATCCGACCCTAACCCTTATGTGGGAACTAAGGAAAACAATAAAACTATTACTATCTTAAGACAAAATGAATTTATAAGAAGAAGCATTTAATCAGCAATAGATAAATATATTAAATTTAATATAGCTTCTATAAGAAGTTTTTTCATTGCATCATAATTTATATCATCACGTTTATTTATAGCCACTGCATCACTATATTGGTCTATCAAGTGGTATATCATATCCACTTTTTCGAAGGCATGCGAGATATCGAAGCCAAGGGCTGGTAAGTCTTCTGCAATTTCAGTTAAAAATTTGTTGTTAAAATTATTCATATATGCTGCCACATCCGGATCAGAATGACGCATAGCATGAAATTCTTCGTGGGCCACCTTAGTTACCTGATGAAGCTTCACATTCTTATCAATAAGGTCAGAAAAAAAAGCTTCTAGATCTTTTTTATCTTTTGATAAATTTAATTCTTTGATTTTTTCAGCGTCAAACCTAGGGATTACTTCATCCATTACTGCTAAAAAAATCGATTTCTTATCTTTAAAATAATGATACACAATGCCGGTGGAAACGCCGGCTTCTTTTGCTATTTCATTAGTATTTGTGTAGTGATAACCTTTCTCGCAGAAAAGTTTAAAGCCTGCTTCTACTATTTTCTTTTTCTTTTCTATTGAACGTGTCTGTCTTGGTTCTCTTATTTCTTTATTAACCATATTATATCTTTCCTCTGTTTATGTATTATTCAAGTTTATTATAAATAGTGCTTTTTATTTAGTCAACTAATAAATGTGATATAGGTATCATATTTACCTTGACACTTCTAAAAGCTTGGGTTAATATGTAAATAAATGTGATATAAATATCATATTTTGAATTTTGATTAAGGGGATGAATATAATGTCAGTTTCAAAAAAGGATGTTGAATACGCTGCGGAACTAGCAAGATTAAGTTTTTCTGAAGAGGAAAAAGAAAACTTAATTCAGGATTTAAATAGTGTGCTTGGATATATGGAAAAACTAAATAGATTAGATACAGATGCTGTGGAAATCATAGTAAATCCATATTATCTTGAGAACAAGTTTAGGGAAGATAAGATAGAACCCTCTATGAAGCCCAATTCAGTTTTAGAAAATGCACCAGATATATTAGAACAATATATAGTTGTTCCCAAAATAATTGAATAATGTTTCAAAACAGGAGGGATTTTTATGGAATTGTATAAGTATAAAGCTCATGAGTTAAAAAGCATGATAAAAAATAAAGAAATTAAAGTGGAAGAGGTTACACAGGCATTTTTCAATAGAATACATAAAACTGACGAGAAAATAGGTGCATATTTATATAAAGCAGAAGAGGAAGCTATTAATTCTTCAAAAGCA
>JAUZPI010000088.1 GCA_030706015.1 Bacillota bacterium | reverse complement strand
CTCTTGGCCATACTCTACCATCTGCTCGTTTTCTACAAGTATTTCTACTATTTCTCCATCAACTTCGCTGTCTATTTCATTCATAAGCTTCATTGCTTCGATTATACAAAGAACTTGACCCTTCTTAACCCTTGATCCTACCTTAACAAAAGCTTCTGAATCAGGACTTGAAGAACCATAGAAAGTACCTACTATAGGTGAAGTTGCTATAAATATATTTTTATCCTTTGCTTGTGCAGGTGTAGTTTCTTTTTTTACTTCCTGAACAACCTCTTCTATTTCCTTTAAACATTCAGCTGTTGCAGCTACTGGTTCTTCAGCAACTGCACTTCTGGGACTTTTCACCATATTATCATTATCTTTTTTCATTGTAATACGCATACCTTCTGTTTCTAGTTCAAAGAAATCAAGGCCTGCTTCTCCTGCAGCCATTATAAGCTGCTCAATTGATTTGTAATCCATCTTTATGATTACCTCCCATTCCATTTCTTAAATATAAGAGTTGCATTATGACCACCGAAACCTAATGAGTTTGATAATGCATAATTTAATTCTGCTTTTCTTCCTTCACTTGGCACATAATCTAAGTCACATTCTTCATCTGCCACCTTATATCCAGCAGTCGGAGGAATAAATCCTTCTTCTAATGCTTTTATACATGCAACAGCTTCTATTGCTCCTGCTGCTCCTAACAAATGTCCTGTCATTGATTTTGTAGAACTTACTGGAACCTTATATGCACATTCACCAAAAACAGTCTTAATAGCTGCTGTTTCAAGCTTATCATTAGCAGGTGTACCTGTTCCATGAGCATTGATATAGGATATATCTTCTGCCCTTATTCCTGCATCCTCGATAGCAATTTTCATTGCTCTTGCTCCGCCTTCACCTTCTGGTGCAGGTGAAGTAATATGATAAGCATCACAAGTTGAACCATAACCAACTATTTCACCATATATTTTAGCTCCTCTAGCTTGCGCGTGCTCCAAGCTTTCCATTATAACTATACCAGCACCTTCCCCCATTACAAATCCAGCACGTTCCTTATCAAATGGGATTGAAGCTCTAAGAGGATCTGTGCTCTTTGTTAATGCAGTTATTGATATAAAACCTGCAACTGATACTGGAGTTATAGATGCTTCTGATCCACCGGATATCATTATATCTGCATGACCGTTTTGGATTTTATGGAAGGCTTCACCTATAGCATTATTTCCAGAAGCACATGCAGTCACTATAGTGGTACATACTGCTTTTGCCCCGTACTTAATAGCTACATTACCAGCTCCCATGTTTCCTATTATCATAGGAATAAGCATCGGTGATACTTTTCCTGGTCCTTTTTCAAGCATCTTTGTATGCTGTTCTTCTATTGTTCCAATACCTCCAATACCAGAACCAAGTATAACACCGAATCTTTCCTTATTAATTTTATCTACATCAAGGCCAGAATCTTCAACTGCTTCCTTAGCTGCTACCATTGCAAATTGACAAAACCTATCCATTCTCTTTGCTTCTTTTCTGTCTATGTAGTTTTCTGGAACAAAATCTTTAACTTCCGCTGCAAGCTTTGACTTAAACTCTGTTGTATCAAATGCAGTAATTAAGTCAATTCCACATTTTCCTTCTTTTAATGAGTTCCAAAATGCATTAACATCATTACCAACAGGAGTTATTGCTCCCATACCTGTTATTACAACTCTCTTTTTCATATTTTCACTCTCCTACATTACCATTCCGCCATCAACATTAAGTACCTGCCCTGTTATATAGGCAGCCATATCTGATGCTATAAATGCTACTGCATTTGCAACATCTTCTGGTGCACCCATTTTCTTAAGCGGAATGCTATTTAAAGTGCTCTCTTTCACCTTGTCAGATAAAACTTCTGTCATATCAGTTTGAATAAAACCAGGTGCTATTGCATTCACAGTTATTCCTCTGCTTCCTAATTCTCTAGCTGCTGACTTAGTCATTCCTAATATACCAGCCTTTGCTGAGGCGTAGTTTAATTGGCCTGCGTTTCCAGTAAGCCCCACTACAGATGATATATTTATTATTCTACCACTTTTTTGCTTTAGCATAATAGGACTTGCATGTCTTATACAGTTAAATGCGCCTTTTAGGTTAATATTTATTACACTATCAAAGTCTTCTTCCTTCATTCTCATAAGAAGACCATCCTTGGTAATGCCAGCATTGTTTACAAGTATATCTAATGAACCGAAATTTTCAACTGCTGCTTTTATAACTTTCTCAGCATCTTCAAAATCACTTATATCTCCCTGAACAGCTACAACCTTTGCACCCTTTGCTTCAATTTCTTGCATTACCTCTTCCACTGCTGCTGCACTGTTTCTATAATTTAAAACTATATTAGCTCCTAATTCAGCAAATTTTAAAGCTATTGCTCTACCTATTCCTCTGCTAGCTCCTGTTACTACTGCTGTTTTTCCTTTAAGCATAATCATACCTCCATTTATATCAAACTTTCACTTATAAATCTATAGGGATACTTTCTCTAGGGTCTCTAAATTCTCTACATTAAATATTTTAGCAGTCTTGTCAATCTTCTTAACAAATCCGCTAAGAGCTTTACCTGGCCCAATTTCAATAAAGGTATCTACTCCATCAGCAAGCATTTTCCTTATAGAGTTTTCCCACATCACAGAACTCATAACCTGTTTTCTCAAAAGTTCTTTTACCTCTGTTTTATCTGATATGTAGTCTCCAGTAACATTTGTAATTACAGGAATAGTTAAATCTCTCATATCAATATCCTGAAGTTCTATAGCTAATTTTTCTGCAGCAGGTACTAGCATAGATGTGTGAAAAGGTCCACTAACTGAAAGCATTATTGCTCTTTTGGCTCCAGCTTCCTTAGCTTTTTCACAAGCTACTTTCACTGCTTCAACCTCTCCGCCGATTACTATTTGTCCTGGACAATTAAAATTACTTGGTTCCACAATTCCAGCATAACTAGAATCACTGCAAACTTTGATTATGTCTTCTTGGTTAAGCCCTATAATTGCAGCCATAGTTCCGATTCCTTCTGGAACAGCCTCCTGCATATACTTTCCTCTTTTTTTAACAAGCTTAACTGCATCTTTAAAACCTAAAACCCCACTGCATACTAATGCAGAATATTCACCAAGGCTAAGTCCTGCAGCCACATCTGGCTTTATTCCCTTTTCCTCCAAAGCTTTTAAAGCAGCAATGCTGGTTGCTAGTATTGCTGGTTGAGTGTTTTCTGTTTTATCCAATTCTTCTTTGCTTCCTTCAAAACAAATGCTGCTTATTGAAAAACCTAATACTTCATCGGCTTTATCAAAAACAGCTCTGCTGGACTGCACATTTTCATATAACTCTTTGCCCATTCCTACATATTGTGCACCTTGCCCTGCAAAAAGAAATGCAATTTTACCCATAACTTATTCTCCATTCACATACAAATTAGAATTCATCTGCGGAATTCCATATCAAATTATTTATTAAAGATTTACGTAATTCATTCTTTTTTCAGCTTGCTCAAACATTTCTGATATTATTTCACTACAAGATTGTCTTTTGCATACAAGACCAGCTATTTGTCCTGCCATTACAGAACCCATATCTATATCTCCATCGCGAGCTGCTCTTGGAAGTGCTCCAGAACCAAGCTTTTCAAATTCTTCTAAAGGTGCTCTTTCTTTCTCTAGAATTTGAAATTGTCTTGTAAGTTTGTTTCTTAAAACACGAACTGGATGCCCTGTTGATCTTCCAGTAACTGCTGTGTCTATATCTTTTGCAGCTATAACTTTATCTTTATAGTTCTGATGTACTGTACATTCATCTGAAACTAAAAATCTAGTTCCTACCTGAACTCCTACTGCACCAAGCATGAATGCAGCAGCAACTCCTCTTCCATCCCCTATACCCCCTGCAGCTATTACAGGTATACTTACTGCATCTACAACCTGAGGAACAAGCGCCATAGTTGTCAATTCTCCAACGTGACCACCTGATTCACAGCCCTCAGCAATAACTGCATCTACTCCACTTCTTTCCATCCTCTTTGCTAATGCTACAGATGCAACTACAGGTATAACCTTTATGTTATGTTCTTTCCACATGTCTATATACTTTCCTGGATTTCCTGCCCCTGTAGTAACTACTTTTACTCCTTCTTCACAAACCATCTTTGCAACTTCTTCTGCATTACTGCTAAGAAGCATTATGTTAACACCAAAAGGCTTGTCTGTTAGCTCTTTTGTTCTTCTTATTTGCTCTCTTACATAATCTACAGGTGCGTTTGCTGCTGCAATTATTCCTAGTCCTCCTGCATTTGATACAGCAGCTGCTAATGAGCTATCAGCAATCCAAGCCATTCCTCCTTGGATTATTGGATATTCTATTCCTATCATATCGCAAAGTATTGATTTTAACATAAAAATACCCTCCTAATATTAAGACGTCAGATAAGTAAGGTATTTTTACCTTACTCATCTGACTACTTTAAAATTATTTTTCCTGCAATTTTTCTTCTATAAACTTAACTGCATCTCCAACTGTATTAATTCCCTCAGCATCTTCTATTTGGACATCAAATTCTTCTTCTAACTCCATTATAATCTGAAATAAATCTAGTGAATCTGCTCCTAAATCATCCGCAAAGGATGTTTCAAGTGAAACTGCAGCCTCTTCTACTCCAAGTTGATTAATAATAACATCTTTTATTTTTTCAAATATCATTTTTAATTCCCCCTATATGTAAATTAATTTTAATTTATAAATTAATTATAACCCTATTAAGTTAAATTTGTATTAACGCTGACCCCCATGTCAGCCCAGCACCAAACCCAACAATAACTACCTTATCACCCTTGTTTAAAACACCCCTCTGAAGCATTTCATCAAGAGCAGTAGGTATAGTTGCCGCTGATGTATTGCCATATCTATCTAAATTAATATAAAACTTATCTAATGAAAGATTTAATCTCTTTGCCGCAAATTCTATTATCCTAATATTGGCCTGATGAGGCACAATGTATTTTATATTATCTATAGAGCATTCTGATTTTTTTAATACTTCCTCAATACTTTTTTCCATAACCTTAACAGCAAACTTAAATACTTCTTTACCATTCATGGAAATTGTGTTATTTAATATTTTTGGATCTGATATATAAGGATTATTTACTGGTGCTGCTGGGCAATATAATGAATCTTTTCCAGTGCCATCTGCACCTGTATATGTAGAAATAATTCCATTTTCCTGTCCCAATCTGATAATAGCAGCACCTGCTCCATCTCCAAAGAGAACACATGTTGACCTATCTTCCCAGTTTAGTATCTTTGAAAGGACCTCAGCGCCTATAACTAATGCTGTCTTTACTTCTCCGGTTTTAATGAATTGAGAGGCTATTCTAAGACCATATATAAAGCCTGTACATGCTGCACTAATATCAAAACATTCAGCATTCACCGCTCCGATACCCGCTTGAACTAAACAGGCTGTAGATGGTGTATATGCATCCGGAGATGAGGTTGCTACAATTATCATGTCTAATTCCTCTGGTGAAACCCCGGTATTTTTCATTGCAGCAAGAGCTGCCTTTATTGAAAGGTCTGAAGTATTTTCTCCTGTAGAAATTCTTCTTTCCCTAATTCCTGATCTAGTAGATATCCATTCATCGCTAGTATCAACTATTTTAGAAATTTCATCGTTAGTAATAACATTTTCAGGAGCATAACTTCCAAAACCTATGATCTCCACGCTGTTCACACTGTCACCCCTTTAATTTACTCTTTAGATGATATTTATCTCTAAAGAAGTTATTTAGTTTTTCCAAAGCATTGACTAAAATTACTTCTTCTGATTTAGTTAGTCCTTCTATAGCTGAACTAACCATATCTGAATGAAATTTCGCATGTACCCTATAGGCCAACTTGCCCTTTTTGGTAAGCTGAACTTGTACAACCCGCCTATCTTCCTCCGATCTTTCTCTTACCACATACTCCTTTTTTACTAAATTATTGATAGCTGTAGTAAGAGTACCGACCGTTATGTTTAGATCAGCGGCTACCTCGGACATAGATTTAGCATCGTACATACCAATAGCTTCTATGGTATGCATCTCTGTTAAAGAAATATCATTAAACATTCCCTCGCTTAATGCCATTTGCTCTATTAACAAAATATCATTAAAAGTATCAGCCAAAAGTTCATTTATAACATTGAATGTTTTATCCAATGAAATCACCATCACTTTTTAATTTTGATAATCAAATATTTTGATAATCAAAGCATATAAAAAAATTACTAGGTTGTCAATATATTCAAGGTAAAATTTAACAACCTTTGTAATTTTATACAAGTTATTTATCGATACTTTCCGCTTCAGTTACCAATTCATTGACTAATTGCTCAACGGTTACTATCTTATCAATTTTATATCCATTACTGCCAGAGAACACTAACCCGTTTTCTACATCTCCCTTTACAGCCTGGATTAAAGCTTTTGATATACAATAAGGAGTTGTCTTAGGATTACATGGTTTTAAGCAGTTATAACATTTTTTTATTTCAGTCCTTCCTTGTTCTGATTGAACAACAAAGTTATTCCTTATGGCTCTTCCAGGCATACCCACAGGGCTCTTAACAAGCTGGATGTCACCTTGTTTTGCATTTACATATGCTTCTTTAAATTTAATATCTGCATCACATTCCTCAGTTGCAATAAATCTTGTCGCAATTTGAACACCTGATGCACCTAGTTTTATAAATTCAGCAATGTCCTTACCATCAAAAATCCCACCGCCAGCAACTACTGGTATCTTTTTTCCATACTCTTCTTCAAAGGGTTTTAATGCTTCGATAACTTCCACTAATATATCTTTCACATCAACTAATGTGTCGGAAGTTAATTCCTCATATGAAAAACCTAAATGTCCTCCTGCTAGTGGCCCTTCAACCACTACTAGATCTGGTAATCTATTATGTTTTTTGATCCACATTCTTGTTATTACTGCTGCACCTTTACCTGACGAAACTATTGGAGCAATCTTAGTATTGGATCCCTCTACTAGTTTAGGTAATGCAGTTGGTAATCCTGCACCAGATACAATTAGATCTATCCCTTCCTCTACTGCAGCCTTTGCTAATTCTTCATAGTTATTAATAGCTACCATCAGATTTAGTCCTATTATTCCTTTTGGACTTAATTCTTTTGCTTTTCTAATATGTCTTCTAAGAGCTCTTATGTTTGCTTCTCTAGTATTCGTTTCAAAATCTGGCTCGTCAAATCCAATTTGAACCCCAGAAATAATACCTACGCCTCCGCAATTAGCTACTGCTGAAGCTAGTCTAGATCTTGAAACTCCTACCCCCATACCACCTTGAATTATTGGTACTTTTGCTACTAAATCCCCAATTACTAAAAGAGGTAACTTCATTTTACCCTCTCCCTTGCATTCTAAATTATTATGTATTTTGATAATCAAAGTATACCTAAAAAAAACCTGCCAGTCAATGCTTCTCATACATATATTGTAAATCGTTCTTTTTTATTACAAAAAATTACAAATATATTCATAAAGAAAGCCCTGAAGCCTTAAACTTCAGAGCCTTTAGATCAGACTAAAATGATATTTTCACACGAACAATTGGGCATCAACCGTGTATACCCGTCTCATCAAATAACACAAGCATATAAAGCCGCTAATTAATATTATATTACCTAATCCTCAATCTTTCTAGTGTATTTTGTTTATATTTTGTTCAAATGAATATATATCTGAAAATTCAATTTTTATCTTCTCAACATTATCCTTTATTAAAGATTCTGTATAATTTAAAGAATCATCATTTTCTTTTGTCACTGATTTGCCTTCCGTTTCAATAACGGGCAGATGTACAATAAATTCTGTTCCATTTCCTACTTGGCTTTTTACATTTATAGTTCCACCATGTAGTTGTATAAGGGATTTGGTTAATGAAAGACCTATACCACTACCATCCCTATTCCTATAAAGACTTCCTTCAACCTGCTTAAATCTGTCGAAAACTATGTTAAGTTTATCTTCAGGTATTCCTACTCCAGTATCCCTCACAATGATGTCAATATATTTGTCTCCATTATGAATATTGACAAAAATTTTCCCACCGGCATCTGTAAATTTTACAGCATTGGACAATAAATTCAACACTATTGTCTCTACTTTTTCTCCATCACAAATTATACTCTTTTCTTCCACATCTGTATCAAAAATAATATCTATGGACTTGCTTTTTATATAATCAGCCACGGACATGGTTATACCCTCCACCAACCCCACAATATCCCACCGGCTTCTATTTAAATGCAGATAGCCCGCTCCTATCTTGGTAACATCAATAATATTATTGATAAGCCTAAGTAGCCTATAACAATTTTGTTTCATTGTATGAATATACTTTCCCACAGCTTTTTGCATCTCTATGCTTAATTCATTCAGTTTTACCTCCTCTAATTGTAATGCACTAAATATAACATTTATTGGTGTTCTAAGTTCATGTGAAATATTTGCCAAAAGCTCACTTCTCAATTTATCATTATATTCATAATCATTAGCTATTCTCTCGTTCTGTTTAATAAGTCTATCGTATCTTTCCCTTCCCTCATGTATTTCCATTTGCTGTTGCTTAATTCTATTCTTCATATGGCTAATAATATATGCAGTTAAAAATAAACTTAATGCCAATACTAACATTCTAAAAATGCCAAATCCATAGCCATCCGCTCCAGGTGCAGATATTATAAAGTCTACCACTAAAAAAATTGTCATAGCTATAACATTTAATAACCCAAGATAATAGCCTCCAATAAGGGCTGAGTAAGCAACTACAAGACAAAAAATATGTCCTTGATCATAAATATCCATTCCCTTGTACTCCAAGATTGAGAGAAGAACCATAAAAGATAAACTCACTAACGCAGAAGTATATTTTCGCTTGGTAATTTTAGCGGCAATTATCATAAAAGAATTGATTGACCTGCTTGAATTAAACATTAAATTCCCTCCACTTACAGAAGATATATATTAAGTATTCTCTACTCATATGTAAATTCCTTCCTACTACGTGTAAATTTTTTACATATTGTTGCAGCTATAATTTTTCGCCTTACTTACGCATATATAAGGATATGGTAATGTTTATCGCACGATAAAGCGAAAATAAAATAGCAGGCTGTTTTCTTAGCGAAAAGCAGCCTTTTGTTATATTAATTACTAAAATACTCTATTAATTCATGCTAAAATATTAGTAATAATTATTTTTATTAATTAAAGGGGGCTATCATTTTATGTATATAAGAGATATTTTTTCAAGTAAAAAACCAGTAATATCCTTTGAAGTATTCCCGCCAAAAAAAGATTCATCAATAGACACAATATATAGTACAATTGATGCTTTAGCCGATTTACATCCAGATTTTATTAGTGTCACCTATGGGGCTGGTGGTAGTGCTAGTGGTAAAACCGTAGAATTAGCTTCAATAATAAAAAATAAATATAATATCGAAGCTCTGGCTCATCTTACCTGTGTTACATCTACAAAATCAGAAATCGAGGCTATTCTAGATAAATTAACTGCCAATAATATAACGAACATCTTATCCCTAAGAGGTGATTTTCCTACTGAAGGTGATTATAAATTTCCTTCGTCAGTACAATATGAACATGCCGATGATTTAATACGCCACATTAAATCTACAGGAGACTTCTCCATTGGGGCAGCCTGTTACCCAGAGGGACATATTGAATGCAAAGACAAGAGTTTAGATTTATTTCATCTCAAAAATAAAGTTCAGGTAGGTTCTGACTTTTTAATAACACAATTATTTTTTAATAATGAAGATTTTTATATTTTTATGGACCAAATTAAAAGTATAGGAATTAACGTACCAGTATCAGCTGGAATAATGCCTGTTATAAATAAAAAGCAGATAGAACGCATAACTGCTCTTTGCGGTGCATCTGTACCAAATAAATTTAAACGAATACTTGATAAATACGAAAATAATCCTGAGGCGCTAAAAGAAGCTGGAATAGCTTACGCTACCGAGCAGATAATAGACTTACTATCTTGGGGGATTGATGGAATTCACATATATACAATGAATAAACCTGAAATAGCAAGAAAAATTGTTAACAATATAGCATCTATAAGAAATGTCTTAGAAAAAGAGCCACCTGCAGCGGCAGTGCAGTAATATTTACTTAACTTTATTATAAAATATATGTTGTCCTATAGGCTTTAAAGCATTAAAATTAACTTATACTATTAGGATATTAACAATATAAAAAATTAAATAGAATGGAGAGAGAGCCTATGGAGAAAATAACCAGCTTTACGATTAACCACTTGGAACTACTTCCTGGAGTATATGTTTCTCGTACTGATAATATCAACGGGGCAGTAATAACTACGTTTGATATTAGAATGACAAGACCAAATTTTGAGCCAGTAATAAATACTGCAGAATTGCATGCAATTGAACATTTAGGTGCAACCTTCTTAAGGAATCATAGTGAATATGGCAGTAAGATAGTTTATTTCGGACCTATGGGTTGTAGAACAGGCCTTTACTTATTGCTAGGTGATAATAGGTCATTTGAGTCAAGAGAAACCTTGCCTTTAATTATAGAAATGTTTGAATTTATTGCAGAATATAATGCTGAAATTCCAGGTGCATCGGCACGGGATTGCGGAAACTATCTTGATATGAATTTACCAATGGCTAAGTATATAGCAAAAAAGTTCTTAGATAATGTATTAAATAATATAAGTGAGAATAATCTTAATTATCCTAAATAACATATAGCCTCAGGTTATTGAAAACCCCTGTACCTTAAATAGTACAGGGGTTCACTTTTTTAATTCTAAAGTCTATTTAATTCTCTTCTTAGCCAATCTATAGCAGTAGTTACTGATCTATCCCTAACCTTTTGTCTATCTCCTGGGATATTAAGCTCCTTTGTCTTTACTGAGCCATTAATATAAAGTCCAATATAAACAAGCCCCACTGGCTTATCCTTAGTTGCCCCACCAGGACCAGCAATACCAGTTGTTGATATTCCTATATCAGTACCTGCTACCTTCGCAATACCTTCAGCCATTTCTGCTGCAACTTCACTACTTACAGCACCATATGCCTCTAAGGTTTCCTTTTTAACTCCAACACTGCGCATTTTAGCCTCATCGCTATATGTAATGGCTCCTTCCATAAATACAGAAGATATGCCTGGGTAATTAATAAGCCTTCCTGCTAAAAGTCCACCAGTACAGGATTCTGCTGTTGATATCGTTAGGTTATTTTTTATCAATACTTTTCCTACTTCTTCTTCTAAAGAAGTTTCACCTACCCCATATACATGTTCCCCTAAAATATCCCTTATGTCCTTTTCCATCGGTTGGATTAAATTAAGGGCTTCTTCCTCATTATCAGCTTTAGCAGTTATTCTTAATATAGCTTCATTTTGCTTTGCGTAAGGTGCTACCGTTGGATTGTTTTGAGCATCTATTATATGCCCAATTCTTTCTGCCATTATTCCTTCACCAATTCCACATATTCTAAGCACCTTTGAAACTAATACCCCCTGTTGATATTTCATTAAGTATGGTATAACATAGTTTTCAAACATAGGCTTCATTTCTCTAGGTGGACCAGGTAAAAGTACTACAATTTTATCATTCCCATCAATTATACAACCAGGTGCAGTTCCATAATCATTTTTTAAGATGGTAGACCCCTCTGGAAAATATGCCTGTTTTTTATTCCCCTCATTTATTTCAATATTCATCTTTTTAAAATAGTACTTTATAGCATTTAATGAATCCTCATCTAAAATAAGCTTCTTATTAAAATATTCTGAAGCGAACTCCTTTGTGAGGTCATCTTTTGTTGGTCCAAGTCCCCCTGTGGTAATAACTAAATCAGCCCTGCTCAAAGCTAGATTTAAAGCTGCTTTAAGCCTTTCTCCATTATCACCAACTACAGACTGATGATAAACGGATATACCGAGGCTCGCTAATTCCTTTGCCAAGTATTGAGCATTTGTGTTTATAATATCGCCTAGCAATATCTCTGTACCTACAGCTAGTATTTCTGCTATCATAATTCAAATCGATTATGAAAATCGATTTTTTTCACCATCCTCTCATCAATAAATTAATAACCCATTATAATAATACTAACATTTTGCAATAGTAAGTGCTATAACAAATTTACTGTGATAAATATATATTTGAAATTTAGCAATTGTACCTATATAATTAGTAAGTCAAAGAGTGTTACTTAAAATACTTCCTGAAGACCCTACTGATTTGTTGAGATATAAACTACATTTTGTTATAATTATTATTTGTAGATACAATATATTGAGTATTTTAATGATTTCTGAAAGAAAGGTTGCGATGATATGAGCACTTTCATGTTTAAAAGTAAGACTAATTCTTTTACTCCTGTAAGTAATATTTTTATAGATAAATATATGCCAAAAGCAAGAGGCGAATATGTAAAAATCTACATTTTAGGACTTAAATACTGTATGTCTGGAGAACTCGGAGTAAACTCCTCTCTTCTAGCTAGTACGCTTCATTTGCTAGAAACAGATATAATGAACGCCTGGAATTATTGGAGCGATGAAAATGTAATTAAGCTTATACCTATAGATAAGATGGGAAACTATAGTATTGAGTTTTTAGATCTAAACGATAATGGCGAAATTAGTAATGACAGCATAAACTTACTTCATGAACTTAGCAACAACTCAACAAAGGATATGCTTCAAGAAATAGAAAAACTTCTCGGAAGACCTTTATCCTCAAAAGAAATGACAATATATATAGGTTGGCAGTCTGATTATAATTTTTCTCAAGAATTAATTTTGCTATTAATTCAATACTGTGTATCCAAGGGTAAAACAGACTACAGATATATCGAGAAGATAGCAATTGCATGGCACGAAAATAATATACGTACCATAGAAAACGCCCAACAATTTATTAAAAGACATGAAGATAAATGGATAAAAATCAGGAAGATCCTTGGCTACCTTGGTATTAAGGATGCCGAGATAATGAAACCCCAAGAGCAAATGCTTGATAAATGGGTATCATCTTTTAACTTCCCTCTAGAGGTAGTATTCAGGGCCTGCGATATATGTTTTGAAAGAATAAACAAAGCTGATTTCAAATATATAGATGCTATATTAAGCAGCTGGTTTAAGGAAGGCATAAAAACTGTAACAGATATTGATACCAAGGATATAAAAAAGAAAACTTATAAGAAAAATGCCAGCGATAATAAAATTGTTCAAAAGGGTAATTTCAATAATTATGAGCAAAGATCCTATGATTTTAATGAATTAGAAAAGAAGCTGTTAGGATGGGATAATAATGATTAGAGGATACCAAGCAGAGATATCTAAAATTTACGGATCAATTAGGGAAGAGGAAAACAAAGCCTTAAGGGAACGAAAAGCTGAAATAGAACAAAAACTTCCTGCCATCATAGAGCTTGAAAGACAAATAGGTAAACTATGTATCGAATTATCTATTAGCTCTTTTAAAAATATGGATAATAGGGACGCCTACTTAAAGGAACTCAAAGAAAAGATAACTGAACACAGAATAAAAAAATCCGAGTTGTTAGTAGCGAACGGCTATCCAATGGATTATTTAAACTTACACTATAGATGCCCTAAATGCGAAGATACTGGATATATAGGCTCTAAGAAGTGTATTTGTTATAAACAAAAGATGGTTCAGATATATTATAAAAACTCAGAATTAGTATCTTTATTAAAAACTAATAATTTTGAGAATTTTAATTTAAATTACTACTCGACTCAAAGATACAGTGATGCACCAGAAAGCCCTAGGAAAAATATTCAAGAAATATTAGAGAAAGCTTTTAACTTTATAAAAAGCTTTGAAACAACGGATGAAAATCTGATGTTCTACGGTAATTCCGGTACTGGAAAGACCTTTTTGTCTCATTGTATTGCTAAGGATTTGTTGGATAAGGGTTATTTAGTTGTGTATAGAACCTCGGAAGAACTTATACAAAATCTGCGTCAAATAAGATTTAATGAGGATGATGGAACATTAGAAGACTTACTTACAAATTGTGATTTACTTATAATAGATGACTTGGGAACAGAGCAGGTTAATGATTTTTCAAAAACAGAATTATTTAATCTTTTGAATAAGAAACTTTTAGCTTCAAAAAAAATGATAGTTTCTACAAACTTTACTTTAGAAGACCTTTCAAGAACTTATTCTGAAAGGATAACCTCAAGACTTTTCGGCAGCTTTAATCTGTGCAAATTTTATGGTGAGGACATAAGAGTAAAGAAAAACCTAAGTAGATTAAGATAAATATCTGTACATTATAATTATTGAAGGGCTAGTACGAATACTAGCTCTTTTTTATATTAAAATAAAGAGTTAGCCATATAATGACTAACCCTCTGTTCTTAAAAGATTAGGTTTAATAATATCCCTAAGTTCATACAGCGGTATCTTTACCACTGGTATATCTGAAGCAACTGGAGCAATTTCATTGAAGTCGAAGAATGTAACCAAGTTATTACCTTCTAAATAATATGGTTGATCATCTGCAACACCCTTAAACTTACTAAGTGTATTGGGAAAATATGCTTTACTATTTTGTTGAATTTTTTGCCTTATTCTATTATTTATGATACCTTTATAATCTATACCCTTTCTAAATAAGTCCCTAAAAGGCATAGACTCACCAGATTGAAGATCATAATTATATGACGTTCTAATAAAATAGTTTTTTCCGTTAATATTCTGCTGATATATTATTGAAATACTTAAGATGTTATTTTTATTGTATGTTATTAGATATATATTAGAAATTTGAACTGGTACTACCTTCTTACCTTGACTTTGAGAAGTCACTGCATTTTCTTCTGCCGAAATTTCCATTTCGCTTTTAAATTCTAAAATATCATTTTTTATATTATTATTTATATAATTTACAACTTGTGGATTTACATTACCATGCAGCACAGGTATACGCAAATCCTCATGTATCTTATTATTTTCATTAAATATTTCCGAAGTAGTTACTGTTAAGTTATTTGTCTTTGGCGGAATACGCTTATAACTATAGGGTATTGCATAATTGAAATTATTATAGCAAAATGGACAAAAATCATTATATGACTGACATCGGTATTTCACACAATTCACCTCCCATAGGCTACTTACTATGATATGTAATTACCCTAAGAATGGTGAATTAATTAATTTATAACTAAAAAAAAGCTTTTATAGAGATTATCTATAAAAGCTTTTTTGGTGCTGGCAACAGGAATTGAACCCACAACCTACTGATTACAAGTCAGTTGCTCTACCAATTGAGCTATGCCAGCGTATTTATAAAATTGGCGACTTAGAAGGGGCTCGAACCCTCGACCTCCGGCGTGACAGGCCGGCACTCTAACCAACTGAGCTACTAAGCCATGTTTATGGTGGGCACAACAGGGCTCGAACCTGTGACCCTCTGCT
>JAUZPI010000087.1 GCA_030706015.1 Bacillota bacterium | reverse complement strand
TTCTTCCGCGTTCTTCGGGTTCCTGAGTCTTTCCCGTATAAGTTTCATTTTTTATGAATAAAGAACTGACATTGTGATAACTCCATTGAGATCCAACTATGTTTGCCCACTCATCATAAAGCTCACTGCTTCCCCGTACTGCATACATGGCATTATGCTCAGAGCTTCCCCCAATCGTTCTGCCACTTGATATTCTAAGCTGCTGACCCCCAATACCTGGCTCAGCATTTGTAAACATATTAAAGGAATGCCTATTATCAGAAGCTAAAATACCTGATACTGCACCAGAAGGACTGCTTAGCTCTTTAACCATATTTGTTCCTGGTTCAAGGACAAGTACAGATGTACTTTTGTCATCCGATAATTTTTTTGCAATTACTCCGCCTGCTGTTCCGGCCCCAATCACGATAAAATCGAAAGTATTTTTTGTTAACACACTTTTACCCCTCTCAACATTGGACTATCACGCTCAATTTTCCGAATAAATTTGAATATCCTTATATATATATGATTAAGTAATGTAAGTGTAACGTGGTATTAAACAGATTTATTAAGAACTGCGGGCAAAAATAGATAACTGAATGTTATCGAAAAAGAGATCAATCCCCTATAAAATACTTAGCTAAAGTGAAGAAAAAATTAAATACCATGAATGTCTTTATCGTGATTTTAAGGCCTTTGGAAAAATCCGTTATTAATAAAAAATAGTCCTATTGCCTATGCCTGACTGGCCAGTTCGCTTCTATGTAAGCGAACCCGAACCCTTCACCCGGCATTCATTGCTTCCTTCTCAAACAAAGAAAGGAAGTGTTACATATAAAAAAAGACGAACGCAATCGAATTCGAAAATGTCAGTGTGAAGGCATTGATGCAGCTTGTGGAACACCGTAATTTATTATTAAGGATGAGTTTAAATAAACTGAACATCGATTGAAATGTGGGAGAGATGACAACTGTGAAGACAATGAAAGAAAGAGGTTAAGGTGAAAAAGTGGATATTGCAATTAAGCAACGTAATTATTTTTTCACCTTTCATTTTTAAAAAAATTACCTACATAATTAAAGTTGGGAATGAATTAATTGATGTTAAATTTCAAATGGTAATTTAAATGTGGAATTTTCTTGGAGATTAAGGGCCTTACAAAGGGCATTGGAAGGAATGTGAAAATGTAATAATCTAACTCTTCATGGTTAATGTACGGTTATTTAACAAACGGGGAGATTAGTTCAAGATACGGATAATAAATAATTATTATCGTCTATTTATTGGAAGGTGTTTTAGAAAAACTGTCGAATATTACCCTGTAAATAATAAAGGGGTAAAAAAAGGATTAATACAATAAATCAGCAGGTTAATGATAAACATTTAACTTAAAACAAGGAGGGCTCTGCTATGGAATTTAGAGATTTAAAAAGCCAATATCAGAAATATAAACAGGAGATTGATACTGCTGTTACCGATGTAATTTCAAGTGCCGATTTTATTGGTGGCAAAGAAGTAAAGGAACTAGAGGAGCAATTAGCCGACTATGTTGGAGTAAAATATTGTATTTCCTGTGCAAATGGAACAGAAGCGATGACATTATTGATGATGGCATGGGATATTAAAGAAGGCGATGCTGTTTTTGTTCCTAACTTTACGTTTTTTTCTACGGGTGAAATTGTGTCATTTAGAGGAGCAACCCCTGTTTTTGTAGATGTTGATAAAGATACTTTTAACATTGATACCAAAAAATTGGAATCGGCTATTGTGAAAATAATTGCGGATGGAAAATTAATTCCAAAGGTTATTATTCCAGTAGATTTATTTGGACTTCCAGCTGATTATCAAGAGATTGAGAGAATTGCCAAACAATATAATTTATTAGTTTTGGAAGATAGTGCTCAAGGATTTGGTGGACACATTAATGGAAAAAGAGCTTGTAGCTTTGGGAATGCAGCCACCACTTCTTTTTTTCCTGCCAAACCTCTAGGTTGTTATGGGGATGGTGGAGCTATCTTCACAAATGAAACTGAATTAGCAGACTTACTTAATTCCTTAAAAGTTCATGGCAAAAGTGAGAACAAATATGATAATGTACGGATTGGCGTTAATTCCAGACTTGATACAATTCAGGCTGCTATTTTAAAGGTTAAACTAAAAGCATTTATTGATCATGAATTGGAGGATGTGAACCGAGTATATAGGCTTTACAATGAAAGATTAAATGGAATAGTCAAAACACCTTACATACCAGATGGGTTCTATTCAAGTTTTGCTCAATACACTATCACACTTACTAACAAAAAACAGCGGGATCAGTTACAAGCGAAATTGAAGGAGAGAGGGATTCCTAGTACGGTTTATTATGAGAAAGCCATGCATAAACAGGGAGCTTTTACATATTTAAAAGTTGATGACACAGACTTTGAAACGACTAATTCTCTCTGTGACACAGTACTTTCGTTGCCTATGCATCCATATCTAAGGGAAGAAGAAATAGATAAAGTATGTGAAGTGATTAAAGGCTTTTGCCTCCACCAAAACCAAGCTTTTTTATTAACAAAATTTTAACATTAAAGATTCACATTGCAAATTTGTAAATAAGCATTAGATTATCAATTTCAATAAATTAGATATTAATTCAAAAAATTATTTAGTATTGCTTTAATTGATATTATGAATAGATGTACTTAAACTAACTGGTGCGATACTTCAATAATATAATGAAGGTCGCATTTTTTCTTATTCAAGTAACTGGGCAGTTTAGTACACTAAGGAGATATAGCTATTAAGGAGTTTTGATTAACAATCATAAGTATGAATATTATCCCTATTCAAGTGGGAACTTAAAAATATTCATTAAAAATGGAGTGATTTTCAAAATGAGTTCTCCTGAAAGTGTTAAACTTACTTCGTCGGAAATGGCTTCCTTGTGGAGTGAATATATCAGTCACACTCATAATAGTTGTGTTTTGCAATATTTTCTTGCAAAAGCAGAAGATATTGAAGTAATAAATGTTTCTAAAAAGACCTTTCAAATTGTAGAAAATCTTAAGGACAATACTAAGCAGATATTACAATCAGAGAATGTTCCAATTCCAATAGGGTTTGGTAGTCAAGATGTTGATGTTAATGCTCCGAGACTATTTTCAGATTCCTTTTTTTTAAAGTACATAAAGAATTTATCAAGAGTAATGGTAGTATCCTGTGGTTTAATGTACACATTGTCTACTCGTAAAGATATTAGAGAACATTTCAAGAATAGCTTATCAGATGCAACTACTCTTTTTGATGATGTTAGTGATGTTTTGTTAGATAAAGGGTTATATACAAGACCCCCATTCATTGATCCGCCGAAGAAGTCGGATTTCGTTGAAGATAAAGATTATCTAAATGGTATAAATTTGTTTGGAAACCAAAGATATTTAAACGCAGTTGAAATATCTCATTTATATGGAAACATTGAAGCAAATGTAATAGGCAAAGCGTTAACCAAAGGTTTTGCACAAACAGCAGATGATAAAGAAGTTCGTGAATTCATGCAAAAATCAGCAGATTTATCTGATAAAATTATTAATGAACATACACAATTTTTAACAGGTAGTGACCTTTCTGCCCCTATGCCATCAGAAACACAAGTTTTTAGCTCCTCGCACCCTCCGTTTTCCGATAAATTGATGATGTATCAAATAACTATTTTATCGGCTGCTGGACTTTCTGATTATGCTACGTCATTAGCTACTAGTCAGAGGAATGATTTAAAAAGACATTACATGGATTTGTTAGTTGATACTGCAAAATTAGCAAAAAAAGCTGAAACTCTAATGGTTGAAAATAAATGGAAAGAGCAACCACCTCAACAAGATAAAATAAAATAATAAAAATTGAACACCAGTGTTATAACTATAAATGAATAACCACATGATTATAGGTGGTTATTTTTTATTTTTCAAATATATAAATCACTTAGCGATTGAATTGGAGGAATACTCAGTCTTTATGCAAAACGAAGTTAAAACGTTTCATCTTTAAAACGTAACTCGATTCGATCATCTTAATCCGCTAAAAAATTATTAATTTACACATTCAGATTTAGTAATAAATCCTACCTGGTATAAAATAAGATGAACACCAAGACTAGGGGGATGGGGTAATTTGTCAATAACAGCTAATAATTTACTTGCAAATACACAAGTTTTAGATGAAAGTGCTGTATTAACAGCAATTGAAAGCTCACTTGCAATGATAGAGTTTGATGCTCACGGAAAAGTATTGTGGGCAAATTATAACTTTGCAAAAACAATGGAATACCAAGTTTCTGAGATGCCAAATCTTCTTCACAAGCAATTTTGTACAGATGATTTTGCGAAAAGCAGAGAATATGATGAATTCTGGAGAAACCTACGCAAAGGGAAAAGTTTTCAGGAAAAAATCCAACGAGTAACGAAATTAGGTCGTCTAATTTGGCTTGAAGCAACCTATTCTCCTGTTTTAGATCTAAATGGAAAAGTAGTAGGTGTTGTGAAAATAGCAACTGATATTACAAAACGTGAAAATAATACAATTCAAGTTGCTTCCCATTTACATCAGATGGCCAATGTATTGCATAGCCGGGCGGAGCAGGGGATTAAAAAAAGTGATGAAATAGCAACTGCGACTAAAATACTTGTAAACGAATCAAAAGAGAATTTTGAAATCCTTGAATCTTTACAGATACAAGCAACCTCCATTGAAGAAATAGTTAAAACTATTCGAGGAATAGCCTCACAAACTAATCTTTTAGCCTTAAACGCTGCAATTGAAGCGGCTCGTGCAGGCGAACATGGAAGGGGTTTCAATGTTGTAGCAACCGAAGTCCGAAAGTTAGCTGACCGTGTACAGGAATCTGTCCAGGAAGTTAATTCTCATATTGAAGGAATTACAGGTGAAATCAAACGAATTAGTGAAGGTACCCTACGCTCACAATTAGGAATTACAAATAGTCAGAAACTTATTGAACAGGCATTGCAAGAGTTTACTGAAATCGGAATTGCAGCAAGCGAATTGGACTTCCAATCAAAAGCATTTAAGGATTTATTATAAAACTTTATTAATAAAGATCCGACAATCAGGCGGAACTTTTATCGCAATAGGGGTATTGGACATTAAAAAAAAGGTGCATGTAATAAAAAATGAGGGTTGCTTCGGCAGCTCTTTTTATTATTTTACTGTGGAAATAAATAAGAAAGATTAGATTTACAGCTTGCATTTTAAGAGAAATTTTATCCACAGGTGGTTTATAACAGGGAGCATACTATTTTTTTAATCAAAATGTTAATAGTGTGGTTTTTCAATAAATTTTTAAAAACAAAGCAGCCAATCACTTTAAAAGACTATAAGCGTAGAAGACTAGATTTATTTGCTCAGAAAAGGTGGATGGAACTAATATCTCTACGACGGGACGAATGGAGTTAAGGCTTTTTGGAACAGAGGTTAAGCGAGTTGAAGCTAATGGCAGCTTGAATCTATAATGCGGAGCTGCTAATTGAGCGGCTTTTTCTTATTGTACTAAAGGGCAGGATACTTAAAAAAAGAAGCATTATAAAAAACTGTGTAATAATTACACAGTTTTAAAATTCATCTATTTTAATCATTACATCCTTTAGCACTTCAATAGATTTGAAGATATCACTTTTAAACTCTAAACTATGATTAACGCCTTCAATTAAATTTGTATTTAATTGATTATTTTTTTTTATTTCTTCAAATTTTTCATAGATATAACAAGGGTCTTTATCACCGATAATACAAAGTGCCTTATTTTTATTATTTAATAAAGCATTATAAACATCGTTCCGTTGCAATAAAGGGGTTAACCATATAGCTTTTGCCGAATGGTAATTTGGATTTTTTAAAAGATAAGTCATCGCAATAGTACCTATTGATTTAGCAACAATAGTAAAGTCAGTGTAATCGTTATCTTTTAAGATTGTTTCTATGACTGCTTGAACATCGGAAGTAATTTCATCTTCACTTAAGGAAGACAATACCTCTTGTGAGTAATTATAATTTACAAGTAAAACATCAGAACCTTTTTTGAACATAATTCCTGTTGTATAGTGAAGTAAAGGTGCCTGTGTAGTATAACCTGCACCAGGTAAAATAATAGTAAGAGAATTAGATTTCTTTTCTTGTTTATAAAGTTTATATGGGATATACCTGTTGGTTGATTTTGTATTGTCACTAATAATTTTCATATTCCACATCCTTTTTTGCTTTAACAAAATTATACTATAAATTCAAAACTTTCCCATAACTATTATTTATATAAAAATGAGAATTGAATAAAGTGAATTGTAGAAGTGCTACTCTTATGGAAGTAACGGGGTGCTTGAGTTAAAGAACTGGCTACCATAATTGGCGGCTTTCTTCTTGTGCTAACGAGCAGGATAATTTAAGAAGGATATAGAAATTAGTAACGTTAGTAAGTTTGCTAGGAGGTAATAAAGGTGGGTCGATTTATTCCGAGATTCGGAACCATTCTTTGTCAATTATCAAAAGAAGAAAATGAGCGTTTTTTCCCCCTATATCAATCTTTTTCAGCAAAAATCAATGGTTTTCGAAAGCTAATCAAAAAGCTAGTCAACCCAAACAGGGAATTAGTGAACTACATAGAAGGCATTGCAGAAGAATTCGAACTAAAGAGGTATAAGGTATGGGAACCGATATTAATTCAATACGGTTTACCATGGCGGCAAGGATTATATATATTGCCGAATTATGATGGGACACTCTATAACGCGAGAGATTTCGTTCCAAAACGCTTGTTTAATTCATATTATAAAGGAGAAAAAACCATGAAAAATGTGAACGAAAATAAACCGGTTGATGGCACCTTAGTAGGTAAGCTTACGGAAGAGGAAACAAAAGCATTGATGGAAATTGATGCAAATGATGCAGCTTTACAACATATCAATATTTCTGTATCAACAGTTCAGGAGTTCGATTCTTTTCTCTTGCGTTTTCAACAACTAGAAAAACAAAGGAGAACTGTTTTAATTTCTATATATAAAAGATTGCAGTTTCCTCAAGCTTGGGAGTTAAGCTTTGATTATTCATTAGGGAATATTTTTGTTATCAACTACGAAAATCCCTACGAGGAATAAACAAATATTGTTTCTTTTAATTTTCTTCCATTTGGATGTGAAACCTGAAATTGTCTGGTATGTCGGAAAGAATGACCAAAAATAGTATATTTTTGAGTGAAATCTTCTTCAAGTAAAAGGTGCAAGAGTTGAAGATCCAGTGCTGCTATTATTGGTGGCTTTTTTCTTGTTCTGCCAAAGTGGCAGAATAGTCGAATAAGAATTTAGTTGACTGGACATAGTAGAGTCTTAAAATTATTTTTTATGTTATGAAAATTACTTTTAAATTGAAGAGGTGCTGTTATGAGTAAGATTGGATTAATTGGTGATTTTGACGCAGATGTTGTAGCACATATTGCTATACCTCAAGCTATTCAATTGGCTTCGAATGATCTTGGTTGTCAAATTGAAATTGAGTGGATACCAACCTCTTCTTTAGAGAAAGGTTTCGAACAAAAACTAGCAACATTTCAAGCACTTTGGACAGTTCCTGCTAGTCCTTATAAGAGTATGCAAGGTGCATTAAATGGTATCCGATTTGCACGAGAACATAATATACCCTTTCTAGGAACGTGTGGAGGTTTTCAGCATATGATTATTGAGTTTGCTAGGAATGTTTTGGCACTTTCAGAAGCAGACCATGCTGAGGAGAATCCGACTTCCTCATTAATATTGGTTGCTCCTCTCACTTGTTCCGTAAGTGAAAAAACGCATACATTTACACTTACACAAGGCTCAAAAGTTGCGGATATATATGATGATATTGAGATTGTTGAACAATACGGAATTTGTAATTATGGTTTAAATCCTGAGTTTGCTCCTTTGCTAGAGAATGCAGGAATGCGAATTGTAGGAGTTGATACTGATGGAGAAACTCGTATCATGGAACTAATTAATCATCCTTTCTTTATTGGGACACTTTTTCAGCCTGAACGTTCAGCATTAAAAAATATTGTTCACCCGTTAATTAGGGCATTAATTCAAATAGCAATACAATAACATTTATTTTTTCTTCAACTAACTTAGTGCTTGAGTTAAAGATTGGGGTTTCGATGACGATCTCTTTTTTATTGTACTAACGAAGAAGGAGTTAAATAAAATATGTTGGTGTAAAGGATTTAAAGAAAAAATAAAGAACCTATTATTGGTACCGTATTTTTAGAATCTCTTATTTAAGTTATAAGGAGAATAAGTAAAAATATTTAAAAGTGATTTTAAAGGAGGAATATTAGGTGGAAGAAAGGTTTCCAATTGGACAATTTCAATTTGATGGCGAGATTACAAACAATGTGACTAAGAGTTGGATAAATGAGATTGAAGATTTACCAGGATTATTACGAGATGCTGTAAAAGACTTGGATAATGAACAGCTTGATACCGCTTATCGTCCTGGAGGGTGGACTGTTCGCCAAGTTGTACATCACCTTGCAGATAGTCATATGAATGCTTATGTTCGTTTTAAATTAGCTCTTACAGAAGAAAATCCTGTAATAAAGCCTTATGACGAAGGGAAATGGGCGGAACTTCCAGATTACAAATTACCAATTGATATTTCATTATCTCTTCTTGAAGCATTGCATAAACGTTGGGTCAAACTTTTACATAGTCTAAGTCCTGCTGATATGGAAAAAACATTTATGCATCCAGAGTCTGGCGAAGTACCAGTAGGTAAAAATATAGGCATTTATGCTTGGCATGGTCGACATCATCTTGCACATATTACTTCCCTATATAGTCATAAGGGCTGGTAAATTATTTCTTCTTGAAAGTAAAAGTAAGATAGAAAGCACCACTAAGATTTATTTCACTAACAAGAATGCTTTAGTTCATCAAGGGGTAAAGCCTTTTTTTGTTGAACTAAAGGGTGCAAGAATTCAATAGAGCAACGTCGATTTTAGTGACGTTGCTCTATTTATCTTTAGAAATACTTTCTATAAAGCTCTAGTCTTAACTTTCCGCTCAGTTGTGCATATATCCTTGCGGTTTCACTTTTTTCATGACCAATTAAACTTTGAATCACATCGATTGGAGCTCCGTTATTTAAAAGGTGAGTTGCGTTACTGTGTCTAAGCTGGTGAGGATGGATGGTTTTATCAATCCCTGCACGATTCGAAATGCGTTTGATGACGAATCTCACCTGAGCTATACTCATGCGATGAGGAGATCGTTCAGTTACAAATATCGCTGCATCGTTTTCTTTCCGAAGATAAGGGAACCTTTCAATTGATTTGATTCGCTTAATCGCAGAATATGGTAAAGATAACTGTGAATTTGTTATTGTGGAAGGAATCTTGTATAAAAGTCGTAATGGTGAAATGCTGAATAACTTAATCCAGTTCTTTAACCAAATGACGTATACTTATTATTTTGATTTATAAGTAATGAACTTACTCCTTGAAGGGTGTCCTTCGTATAAAAACAGGTGGGTACAATTTTATAAAGAAAATTATGATGATGGCGAAGAACAGTTACTTTATATTGATTTATTGGATTTTGCTTATCATTTTATTGATCTTTATAAACATAAACAAATAAGCGAATTTCCAAGAATTTTTGAAGTAATCGAGCTTTTGAATACTGATGGAGATGATTAGGTAATATGTTAGTTCCTTTCTTTCCTAAAAAAGAATTTGCAGAATACTGTGCTGTTAATGAGTGGAGAAACTTCAAAGCAGAGCCAATTGACTTGTATGTGTTTATCGACAAATGGCTTGTTGGAATGAGGAAGGATGGAATTAAACCATCCATTTTCCCTACAAATGAAGATTCAGTAATGGTCGAGATAGACGTTATGTTAAATGACATAAATAATGAGCTAGAGAATTATTAAGCTATCGGTTGCTTTACTTCAATAGGAGTAAAGCCTTTTTTGTTTTCATGTAACGAAGCAGTTCAAGAAGAGGATATTACATAATTTTGTAGAAATAATCATAAATATATATTATGGGGGGATTATTACGAAAAAATTTTTATTCGTTTTAGGCCTTATAATGACACTTCTACGATATGAATGCAATGACTATTCAAAATATCCAAAAGAAATAAAACATGCTTATGAATATGTTGACAAACAAAGAACAATAAAAAATTGGAAAAGTGCTAATGTAATAGATTACAAAGCAAGTAATGATTTGGAAGTGTTTAATAAATCAAATCATAAACAGGTTAACATTAAAGGAATTAGAACTTTAATGGTCACTTTTCATACCGACGATGAAGCAGAATTAGGTCCAATTATTGTTTTTATTGATAAAAACAATAAGAAAGTATTAGGTGTAGGTGGAAGGAGATAATATTTTGGACTAATGATAAACAGCATTTTTTAAAAAATGGAGTTCGTTAGTTAACCAACATCATTATTTTGTAACGGAATAGATGCATGTCCATTTCGTAACAATCCAAATATTCATAACCTACTAGTGACAGGAGGGAATGAATTTATGGAGATGAATGATGAATCAATTTGTAAACAGTTTGCAAGAATTATCGGTGGCCAAGAGGGATTTGCCGGTGGAAAATGTGTCGCAACGATAAATCGAGATGAAATAGATGTAACAATATTGGGAAAACGTTTTAGAGTAACAACTTCTTTCTCATTCGAATCAAGAGATAAAACTGGAAAAGCCTTGTGTCTTGGCAGGATAGCACTCTTGCAAAAAGAAGTAAGTCGATTTGTTGCTGCAATTCTTGATCAAGGAATAAAAGTTTCATCAGTACACAACGAGTGGTTATTTGATAAACCCAATTTGATTTATGTTAATATTGAAGACGTTGATGATCCACTAGTTTTTGCAAGAAAAGTCAGAAGAGCTTTAAGGAACTAACGGAGTTATATAGTTGAAATTCCAGCTGCCAATATACCTGGTGGCTTTATTTTAATTGAGCTTTACTGGAGTAGGTTAGCTTAATTAATAGTGATTCAATAGATTAAGAATCTAAATAAAAATATACCCCTCTGCAATGAAGGGTACAAGATGACCTAAGGATTATTGGAAGTCTAATTTTTTAATCGATTCATCGATCCCTGTTAGAAGTATCTATAGCTAAACCACTAAACGAAACTGGTCCTACAATAGCAGCTTCTGTACACTTCGTAAGATTTTCTGCGGTCACTTGATATTTATGTGACCCTTGTCCAACATTCGAATCTATGGCTTGAACAGTCACAATATAATTTACCTCTGATGTAGGATCCGATTCTACTCCCTCTTGAGCATTAAAGATTTCTTTGCCATCACGAAAGATCCTAAATAAAATTTGTGATGTACCACTAAGCCCTCGAACGCCAACAGTTGCAACTAATTCTACTTTATTTTTTTTTGCATGCTTCCGAGGAATAGTTATACATATATCTGCCAGTACAATTTTTCTCGGAGTATGAGGAATAGTAGTGGGTTTATTATTATTAACCTTACTAAGCGGTTCTGTTGCTTGATAATCAATAATATTAACCATTATTGTCACCCCCTATATTTTTATGTTATAACGTATGCATTTAAGAGGAATTTTGTTTGGACAAACTAGCTTTTATTTGAATGTATTTGATAGGGAATGGTTCTAATTGGAATAAGTAACGAGGATAGGGTGTTTGCAGCATAATGACAGTTAATAAGAATACTCCACTTAAATAAGAAATTTTTACGTATGTAGTAGAGGAACGGGAACTCCCATTTCCTCCTCAAATATTCTCTAATTTGTCTTTTAGCAACAGAAACCGTGATGATGCCATGGATGATGAAATCCGTAACCACCATAGAAGGGATAATGGTGATGATGAAAACCGTAACCATAAGGGTGATAGCCATATCCCATCATCGGATATCCGACGGGACCAAAGTAAGGGGGCATGTAGACACCTACTTCCATTTATTTTTAACTACACATTAGACATATGCCTGATGGGTTAGAAATGAGCATTTCTTATTTAAAAATGGGCATTATTTTTGCCGGAAATTCTATACAAAAAAGCGTGCATTACGAATTAATGTTAAATTTTTGCATGAAGAATAAGCCGAACGATGCAAGTAGTGGTTAAAAACTTGCATCATTCGACTTAAACTTAATTATGATTTAATTTAGCTACTCCAAAGGCTAAGTAATCATAGAGTACCTTTTCAACTGATCCAGCCTGACTTTCATAACACTTTACCATTACTACTACTTCTGTAGTTTCTTTGTTCCTCTTTTTTCGATAAAGTTTTTTTCTGTTAACTATTATTTCAAAAAGAAAACCAAGAGCAAAGCCAATTCCTAACCCAATTAACCCCCAAATTATCGGACCCCATTTAAGTATGTATCCATACGTAGCACCCAATACAGCGAAAAAAGCACCTGAAATTGCAGTACCATCGATTAGACTTATTCCATCAGAACGATGGATGGTGTCAAAAATTTGAGCTTGACCAAGTTTGGGGATTAAGGGAATCGCAAAAATATTCTCTTTTTTTATCCCCTTTTCTTCCAATTCGACAATGGCTAGTTCTAGATGAAAGGAGTGTTCAAAGGAAGCAACTACATACATTATTCATCATCCTTAGTACAACTTGCGATTTTTCCAAGGGATTTTAAACTGTGTATTTTGAAACTCTTTTTTAAAAAAAGAGGCTTGTTCTAACTTAAACAGTTTATTCAGTTCTACAGTAAAAAAATAGGAATCATAAATGGCAAAAGTATATAAAGAGGGCAGGTATAAAAACCATTGTGGTTTTAATACAGTAAAAACCATATCAAATGAGCCAATCATTGTATAATAGCCTGCCAATGGCAAATTGGAACGATAACATAGAAACATCCACCAACCTAAAATAAAGAAGCCTGATGGAATTCTATGTAAAATAATTTGTCCTAACCCTGGCATAAAAGCAGACCACATTGCAACGACATTAGGTTTAAACTTTTCCAAGTATACAAATGAGAAGGATGTTAATTTATAAGGTATTATTGTTGCATTTTCTTTTTCTGCTAAGATGTTCACTTTATTTGTATCGCAGCTTGAACGGTAACTATCCCAAGCCGCAAAAATATACACTGCTATGTACAATAGTGCCCAATTTAAATTTAAAACATGTTTTGCTAACTCAAATCTTCCGGTAAACGAGTACAACATCGCTTCATTAAGATGGGAAGAGGTATTAACAATAATTTCCCATATGATTAACACATAACCTTCAACAAACATTCCTAATAGCATATGGCCAAACCCCGGAAAAATAAATGACCACATAAGGGGAATCCAAGGATTGATTAAAAAATTATAATTTACATTAAGATTACCCATATAACTGTTATAGCGTCGAATGTGTTTCCCTACTGCTTTATTGTCCACTTTTCCCTCCCTAATTAGCTGTAGAATATTTCCGATATATTTAATTGTATCTTTAGCTAGTATTTCCTTTTTTTCTAAAGATTATCAAAATTAATCTCTAATGCAGTATTGATGAGATAGGATACGTTGTACTTTTCAGTATAATAAGGATATTTTTTTTCTAATTACAGAAGATAAATGAAAATCTATATTAGGTGTCGATTTGTATGAAATCAAAAACATTTCTTTATCTTTCCTTCTTTGCAATATTGATTGGTATAACTTCATGGATTATCGCAATTCCTAATACACATAATTCGCTCGGTACCATTTGGATGTTAACATGGTTCATAAATCCGTTAGGAGCGTTATTGGGATTTATTTCTTTGAAAAATAAAAATGCTCTCTCAATGACAGCAATAATTTTAAATTTCATTTTGACTATTAGTTTTGGTCCGATATGGTTCCTTGGAGATGTGTTTGGGTTTTAACAATAGTGAGCAAAACGAAATAACTCCAAATAGAAGGTAATGAAGCAAATGTGCACAACTCGATTGAAGAAGTGTTTCATTTTCTAATCGGCAATAACGGAATCTTTATTGTTGAATTTATGATCAATATTATTTATAATCAAATTAAGTTGTATGTACAAACAATGATAATTGGATTAAAACACTTACTTTTAAAGAGCAAGGAATCGTAGTAGTAGGGTGGCAACAAAAATTTTTTTAAAAAAAGGGAGAGAAATGCAAAATGCAACCAACCATATTAATTATCGGAGCTACAGGAAATATCGGCAGTGAATTAACTAGATTATTATCAAATGAAGGCCAAAATGTTCGCGTAACCGTTCGTCCTACAAGTAATACAGAAAAATTAAAAAATCCAGGTGTTGAATTGGTTAACGCAGACCTAAGTGACACAGCTTCTCTTAAAGAAGCAATGAGCGGAATTGAAAAAGTATTTTTTGCGGCACCACTTGCGCCAAATATGGTCGAACTGTCCTCAAATATTATTCAGGCTGCAAAAGAAGCAGGTGTTAAACACCTTGTTAAAATTTCAGGTATCGGAGCTGAATTGGAAGCCATTACGTTGGCAAAATGGCACCGTGCGGTCGAAAAAGAAATGGAACAATCAGGTATGGATTATACCTTCCTACGTCCAAATTCGTTTATGCAAAACATTGTAAACTATAGTGGATATACAATCCGTGATCATGGTGCAATGTATGCACCAATGGGCGATGGAAAAATTTCTTTAATTGATGCACGTGACATTGCGAAGGTTGCTTATCATGTGTTGACTGAAAAGGGACATGAAAATAAGGCATATACCTTAACAGGCCCATCAGCGATCTCTTATCCTGAAATTGCAGATATTCTTTCTACTGTCACAGGGAAATCGGTTAAGTTTGTAGATGTTTCAGCTGAAGATGCTCGCAAATCGATGTTGGGAGCAGGTATGCCTACAGAAGTGGTAGATGCATTATTAGAGCTTAACCATATTAACAAGTTAGGCTATACAGCTGATGTTTCAAATACCGTTGAAGAAATCACTGGACAAAAAGCTACTTCTTTTGAAGCATTTGCAAAGGATAATAAAGAAGCATTTTTAGGCTAATGCCTAAAATAAATGATAACGTTAAAGAACATTGTTGAGTTTTCAACAATGTTCTTTTTTGATGTTTAGTTAATAAAAAATATAGCTTCTTTAATATTTGCTTGCAGTTTTTGAGGAACTTACAGTCATTGTAAACTGGCGCTCATATTTATTAACCAAAGCAGGTACATTTCGAATATAGTTTTGGGTCTCGGAGATATACAAATACCTTGAGTTGAGCACGTTTTCAGGACCGGCATTATAAGCAGCCAACGCTATTTCAAGGCTTCCAAAACGATTAAGCTGAAGTGCTAAATATTTTGTACCACCTTCAATGTTTTGAGCAGGGTCGTAAGGATTAATTCTTAAGCCGCGCGCAGTTCTAGGCATTAACTGCATCAATCCGATCGCTCCAGCCGAACTTTGGGCATCTGCATTACCCCCGGATTCTTGTTCGATAACAGCAGCTATTACAGCAGGGGCGATTCCGTATTTAGTAGAGGCAGCTTGAATTTCTTTGCCCCATCTCATAACTTTATCAGATGAATCATATTCGATTACGA
>JAUZPI010000086.1 GCA_030706015.1 Bacillota bacterium | reverse complement strand
TCAGCTAGGGCTTATTAAAGTGCGCAATTTTTTATTTATAGAGTATATCGTATCTTAAATCACTATACAAATTTCCACAAAACGTTAAAAGGAGGCTGCCGCCTCAGCATATTTTTTATGCTAATGCGACAGCCCCTTTTTGTATTAATGACCAATTATTTGACATTTTGTACTACAAATGTACAAAATAATGTAAATACATTGAAAAGCACAAGGTACAATATTATACTTTATGTGTAAACACATTTCTGATTTGTAAATATGTTGCAAGAAACGATAAAGGATTAAGGATTAAGGAGAGGATTAGAATATGAAAAAACAATTTGCATTAATATCATTATGTATCATATTAATAGCATCTGTTGTTGGATGTGGTAATGCTGCTAAAAGTGAAAATAATAGTGAAAACAAGAAGACTTCTACAGCTAGCTCAGAAACTCAAAAAACAAGTTCAGATAATTCAGAAACTCAAAAAACAAGTTCTGATGCAAAAAATTCTAACAATGATACCAGTGCATCAAATTATAAATTAGCTGGTGATACTTTTACTGTAATTAAAGAAAGTGAAACTACTGATTTGCAATATGAAAAAGGAAAATACCCAGAAGTTGATGCCGCTTTTGCTATAATTAAAGAATATTACTTAAATGGAATTGACGCAGTTAGCAATAAAATAGTTTCTACAGATTTTGATAGTTCAAGGAATGATGAGGATAAATGGGCTACAGTTCCATTAACAGATAAAGATAAGAAACAGTTAGATTTAGACTATCAATCATTTAAAAATCAAGTTACAGACAAGATTCAAGATATTACTATTGAGAAATATCAATGGGAAACAACTATTGGCGGGGTTTCTAAATATTCAATAGATCTTACATTAAATTTAGTAATAAAGACAGATAAAGGAGATTCATATTCAGTGCCTAGTTACGTAACTGTTTTAAATAAGGATGGAAATATGAAAATACATATTAAATAAATAGTAAAAAGGGGAATCTAATATAAGAGATTCTCCTTTTTTATATGTTTGCATGAGTAATGATTTGATTATAAGTTAGCCCAATAGGAGGCGATTATGATGACTAATATTTATAATTTTTATGTATATACCTTATTTATGGCTTCTGCCTTTTCAATTATTGTAGGAATAATGGCTATAAGGAGAAGAAGTTCTATGGGGGCATATCCAATAATCATACTAATGTCAGCTATTTTTATATGGACTTTCTTTCAGGCATTAGCTTTTTTAGAGAACAATATAAACCTAAAAATTTTATTCGCTAATATGAGGTACTTTGGTATAGAAGCTGCTCCATTGTCTTATTATGCTTTAGCGTACTGGTATAAGAATAGAGAAGAGTATTTAAGTTTAAAACAGTGGATAAGGTATATAACACTTCCTTTTTTTATGATAATAGCTTTATGGACAAATCCTATTCATCATAAATTTTACGAAAAGGTTTTTGTTAGAAACGGAATTCTTGTTTTACAAAATGGACCTTTGTATTTTTTAAATATGATTTACCTTTATGGTTTTATACTTGTTGCAATCATCATTCTTATTAAAACATGTATAAAATCAAATTCAGTATATAGGATACAGGCGATTATTATAACAATAGCAGTCTTTATACCTATTTTATCTAACATAGTATTTAATTTAGATATACTTCCAATAAAGGATATTGATATTACACCCTTTTCATCTTTAATTACAGGAATTTTATATCTTCGTGCTTTATTTCAATATAAATTATTAGATATAGTACCAATTGCCAGGGATAGACTTGTGGAGGAGATGGATGACATTGTTATAGTTATTGATGAACAAAAAAGAGTGCTAGATATGAATAAAACTGCAAGGGAAATTATACTGAGAGAAAATCATAATAATTATGAAGGTAAACATATTACATTGGTTTTAGGAAACTGGATTGAATTATGCGAGTATATAATAAACCTTTCAAACAAAGATTCTAAAATCAGCTACAGGAATAATGGCGTAATAGAATATTATGATATTCGTATTTCTAATATTTATGATAAAAATGGTAAGGATAATGGTAAACTTATTGTACTAAGGAATATTACTGAACTAGAGGAAGCCTTACAGGAAGCCAAAAGTTCAAAAGAATTAGCAGAGCGTGCTAGTATGGCTAAAGGACAATTCCTTGCTAATATGAGTCATGAAATAAGAACTCCAATGAATGCCGTAATAGGTATTGCAGAAATACTTGATAATATGGACTTATCCAGAAGTGAACAAAAAAGATACATAAAGATGATAGTAAATTCAGCAGAATCTTTATTAACTGTAATAAATGATATATTGGATTTTTCAAAAATTGAAGCAGGAAAGCTGGAAATAGAAAAAAGCTCTTTCAATATAAAGGAATCAATTAAAGATACAGTTGAGACTTTTAAGGTTATAGCTGAAAAGAAAAAAATACAATTAAAATGTTTTATAGATGAAAATATAAATGATCATGTTTTAGGTGATGTTGTAAGGGTAAGGCAAATATTAATAAATCTTTTAGGTAATTCATTAAAATTTACAGAGAAAGGCGAAGTTACAGTTAGTTTAGAGTTAGTGAGGGAATCCCAGGGAGAAGTGCTTGCAGCTATGGTAGTTTCAGATACTGGTATAGGAATTTCTCAAGATAAGATTGAAGTTATATTTGAGAGCTTTAAGCAGGCGGATAATACTTCAGCTAGAAAATTTGGAGGTACTGGACTTGGACTTTCAATTGTAAAAAAACTGTTGGAACTTATGGGAGGAAGCATTGAAGTTAAAAGTGAAGCTGGAAAAGGAAGCACCTTTAGCTGTTATATACCTCTACAAATTATAAAGAAAACTAAGGATGACTCTAACCATTTAGAAACTGAAAAAGAAGTAACTGAAAGATTATTAAATCTAAAAATACTTCTTGTTGATGATAATAAAATAAATAGACAAATAGCAACAGCGTATATCAAAAAGCTTGGATGTACAGCTGACTTCGCAGAAAACGGAATTGTGGCAGTTGAGAAATTTGAAGAAAATACATATGATGTTATACTTATGGATGTTCAGATGCCTGAAATGGATGGTCTAACTGCCACAAGGATAATTAGATCAAAAGAAAAGGATATGGGAAAACATATCCCAATTATTGCACTAACAGCTGGGGCTTTGAAAGAGGATATAGATATGTGTAAGCAGGCAGGTATGGATAGCCATATTTCAAAGCCTGTTAAAATTGATAAGCTTTATGAAATATTAAGTCAGATATGATTAAGCTTTGAATTATTTATTGCTAAGGTTTTTGCTGCTTAAGATAACCCTATGATGTCTGCTCATGAACATCATAGGGTTATTTTATATATTTTTTAAGTCTTCAATGAAAGCTTCCACAGCCTCTTGTTTTGTAGCCCAGGAGGTTACAAGACGAATTGAGGAATTGTCAGCATCAATCTTTGACCAAACGTGGAAGCTGTACTTTGTCTCAAGTTTTTTTATGATTTGGTTAGGGAAAATTGGGAAAATCTGATTTGTGGATGAATTAATCATAAATTTATAGCCTAGTGCGCTAATATTTGTACTAAGCAATTCAGCCATCTTGTTTGCATGCCCTGCAAGCTGAAAATAAAGGTCATCCTTAAATAATTCTAAAAATTGAATGCCAAGAATTTTTCCCTTAGCAAGCAGTGCTCCTTTTTGCTTAAGATGAAATCTAAAATCCTCTTTTAAGGAGTCTTTACAAATAACTAATGCTTCTCCCAATAAGGCTCCATTTTTTGTACCGCCTATGTAAAAAGCGTCTGCTAATCTGGCAATATCTGAAAGCTGTAGATCATTTTCAGAGGAACATAATGCTGAGCCAAGTCTTGCTCCATCAATAAATAAAATTAGGTTGTTTTCTCTGCAAAAATTGCTTATCTGCTCCAATTCAGCCTTTTTATATATGGAACCTATTTCTGTTGGATTTGAGATGTAAACAAGCTTAGGCTTTACCATATGCTCATCTGTATGAGCGTCCAGTGCAGCCTTTATATCGCTAGCTTTAAGTTTTCCGTAGCTTACTTCCACAGAAATAACCTTGTGACCTGTAGCTTCGATAGCTCCAGTCTCGTGCACTAGGATATGTCCTGTATTAGCGGCTATAGCTGCTTCGTGAGGTCTTAAGAAGGCTGAAATTGCAGTAAGATTTGTTTGAGTACCGCCAGATAAAAAATGTATATCTATATTACTGCATCCAATTTTCTGTTTTAGCAATTCAATTGCTTTTATTGAATATATGTCCTCTCCATAACCTTCAGTTTGTTCCAGGTTGGATTGTATTAATACATTTAATATTTTTGGATGAGCTCCTTCGCTATAATCGTTCTTAAAACTGTACATCGTTATTCCTCCCATTAATATCTATTCTGTTTGAATCAAATAAAAACATAACTGCGTATAATAAGGTTTAATATTAATTTATCATTTACTACATTGTGTAGGCAATAGTATATAAATATATACATAATACTAGAGATAAAGTAGGAGTAGCAATCATTTAAATTTTGTTAAATATCCACTAGAAGTATTGATTAATTACTTGCTAAGTAGTAACATATGACTTAATAATAAAATATTATACAAAAATGGATGATATTTTACAATTAAAAGTAAATGCATAAAGTTCAAGTCAATTAATATTAATAGGTATTTGAATTAGAATTAGCTGAAGTATGATTGTGCAAACGTTAGCGCGGACTTGTAACAGCACAACCTATAGAAAAGGATAGAGGGGGAAGATGTATGAAAAAGGTTCTGGTATTAGGAGGTACTTATTTTATAGGAAAATATATTGCAGAGAATTTGGTGAAAGATAATTTTGACGTTGTTGTGTTAAATAGAGGTACAAAGGCAGGTATTTTTGGAGATGCAGTTAAGGAAATTCATTGTGATAGAGAAGATGCAGAGGATATTAAACAAAAGCTATATGGTATGATTTTTGATTATGTAATTGACGTATCAGCACTAAACGTGCTTCATGTAAGGAATTCTTACGAAGCACTAAAAAACAGCTATATTAAAAGATATATTTTTATAAGTTCCAGCGCAGTCTATGTTCCAAGTAATGAAATTCCTATTAGCGAGGATAGTGAAAAAGGAGAGAATCACTATTGGGGAGATTACGGTATAGACAAGCTTCAAGCTGAAAATTTTCTATTAGAGAAAAATAAGACAGGAAGATTTCCGGTTCAAATACTAAGACCACCCTATGTATATGGTGAAGGAAATTACGTTTATAGAGAAGGCTTTGTATTTGATAGAATTATTAACAACAAGAAGGTTATTTTGCCTAACTCAGGAAGAACCATTGTACAATTTATTCATGTAGAAGATTTATATAATACAATTATGGCTTTGTTGAAGACTGAAAATGGAATTGGTGAAGCATTTAATGTAGGTAATACTCATGGTATTACTTTTAGAGGATGGATAGAAGCTTGCTCAAAGGCATGCAATAAACCTGTAGATATTACTGAATTTTATTATAAACATACTGATTACGGCTGTAGAGATTTTTTCCCATTCCATGATTATCAGTACATGCTTGATACCAGAAAGATAGAAAAATACTATACTCCTAAAATATCAATGATTGAAGGCTTAAAAAGAGCATATGATTGGTATACTCAGAATAAAGACTTAGTTAATAAAAAGCCGCACTATGCCGAAAATGAAGAAAAAATTTATGGCTTATTGAATTATTAGTTTGTCTTTTTAGGTCAAGATTATAATTCGGAAATTTGATATATTTTCTTTGGAGGAAAGTAATGGAACGATGGGAGAAAGTGCAGGCTGTTCAGAAAATGCAGGACTACATTAAAGACAATATAAATAAAGAAATTAAAATAGAAGAATTAGCTAAAGCTGCTGGATACTCTAAAAGACATGCAGTTCGCATATTTAAAGAGTTAATAGGAAGGACTCCTTTAGAGTATATAAGGGCAATTCGTTTAACTGAAAGTGCTAAAAATTTGCTGTATAGTCAAGATAATATTTTAGATATAGCCGTTAATTGTTTATTTGATACTCATGAAGGTTTTACACGAGCATTCTCAAACGAATTCGGAATAGCACCGCAAAAATATAGGAATGAAAAACCACCTGTAAAATATTTTGTTCAGTATCCCATTAAGCATTACTATTCTTATCTTAAAAATAAGGAGAAAGAGAATATGAAAAAAAGTGAAACTATAGACCTTTGTATGATAAGTATTGTTAAGAGACCTAAAAGAAAACTTATTCTTATGCGGGCAAGTAATGCCCATGACTACTGGAGTTTCTGTGAAGAAAAGAGCTGTGACTGGGAAGGCCTATTTAACAGTATCGATTGTAAAATGGATAAGGCTGCAATTTTAGAATTGCCCAAAGAATTTATTACTGAAGGAACAACAAATTGCGCAGCAGGTGTTGAAGTCCCATATGAATATGCTGGTAAAATTCCAGAGGGCTGCGATTGTGTTGTATTAACAGAAGGTGAAATGATGTATTTCCAATCTGAGCCTTTTGAAAATGAAGATGAGTTTGGGAAGGCTATTGATAAAGTAAATAGAGCAATAAAAGCTTATAATCCAAAACAATATGGATATGAATATGCTTTAGAATTAGCACCTAAATATAATTATGGTGCCTCAAAAGAAATGGGTGCAAAGCAGGCTGTACCTGTATTGAAGTCATTTATCGAAATATGATTAATTCTTTTATTGAAATGGAATTAAAAGAACACAGTGAAATAAATAGCAAAGAAGTTAAATAAGAAACTAATTATTTAAAATAACAGTCAATGTTGTTATTATTAATCATTGACTGTTATTTTTTATTAATAAGGTTCTGATTCGTAATTGGAACCTAGTAGAAAAAGTGAGGTAAAACAATAAAGTTATGGAATAGGATACTTAAGTGATATATAATGGAAGCAGTGCTTGTATTATCCATTATTTCAACGTTTTTTATCACGATACATAGTCCTTATACTAGTTTTATAAGATAACATAGGGGGAGTAACGAATGCTTAAAAAATTTTTAGATGTTTTACTTGGAGAACCGTTAGCTAATGAGCAAAGTAGTCATGAAAAGTATAATATTCCTTTTGGACTGGCAATTATGGCAAGTGATGCAATCTCATCTGTTGCCTATGCTGCTCAGGAAATTCTTTTTGTTCTTATAGTTTTAGGTATGGCAGCTTATAAGTGGTTAACCTGGACTTCATTTATGATTATTGGTTTATTAATTGTACTGACCATTTCCTATATTCAAATTATTAGAGCGTACCCTCAAGGTGGAGGAGCCTACAAAGTTGCAAAGGAAAATTTGGGTACCAAGGCCGGTTTATGTGCTGGTGCAGGTTTAATAATAGATTACATACTGACAGTTGCTGTTAGTGCCAGTGCAGGTGCGGATGCTATAATTTCTGCATTTAGTAGTTTAACACAGTACAAAGTTACTTTTGTCGTAACCATAATTATAGTTTTGACTATCTTAAATTTAAGAGGTATAAGTGAATCCTCCAAAATATTTGCTATACCAACCTATGTTTTTATTTTCAGTATGGCTTTTATGATAATTTACGGTTTATTTAAATATTTCATACTTGGGATACATACAACGCCTATGTATTCTATTCCTACAAAGGCTACAGAAGGACTATCGATATTTCTTATTTTAAGAGCTTTTTCTTCTGGTTGTTCAGCTTTAACTGGAGTTGAGGCAGTAAGTAATTCAGCTCCTAATTTTCAGGAACCAAGTCAAAAGAATGCTAAGATTGTTATGATATTGCTATCGGCTTTAATATTTTTTATATTTGGCGGTACTTCTATACTGGCAATATTTTATACGGCTGTACCAATTGAAAATGGTCCAACTGTTGTATCACAGATTGCCTTTGGTATATTCAATAAAGGAATAATGTACTATGTAATACAATTTAGTACGGCAATAATATTGCTTATGGCATGTAATACAGCATACACAGGTTTTCCTATGCTAATGTATGTAGTGGGAAAGGATGGTTTTGCTCCAAGACAATTTACAATCAGGGGTAAGAGGCTAAGTTTCTCCTATGGTATAGGTGCTTTATCAACTATAGCATGTCTTCTAGTTATTGCATTCAAAGCGGATACACATAGGTTGATTCCACTATATGCAGTTGGCGTATTTACTTCTTTTACTCTAGGACAATTTGGTATGGTTAATCATTGGAGAAAAGAAAGGGAAAAAGGTTGGAAAAAACGTGCTTTAATTAATGGAGTTGGTGCTTTAGTTACCTTATTAACAACAACAATAATTTTAGTAGAAAAATTTAATGAGGGCGCCTTCGTAGTTGTTATTCTAATTCCTATCATAATTTTAATTCAAATGAGAATTAAAGCTCACTATAATAAGGTTGCTGATCATTTGAGTGTTAGTCAGTTGAATTTAAAAAAGGTGAATTTTAAAATAAAGTATACCCATATTGTAATAGTTCCAATTGCCAGCTTAAACAGGGCAACTATAGGTGCTCTTCAATATGCTCAAAGTGTAAGTGACAATGTTATTGCACTTAATATTTCTACTGATATGGAAGCCATGGAAAAATTGAAACAGAGATGGAGTGAACTTGATACTGATATTCTGCTTATTGCAAAATATTCACCCTATAGAGCTGTAGTTACTCCTTTACTAAATTATATAACACAAATTGCCCAGGCAGCAGGTAAAAATGAAAGAATAACTGTGATATTACCTGAGTTTGTTACTCATGAACGCTTTGGTGAAGTTTTGCATAATCATACAAGCTTCTTCCTTAGGGAAAACTTAGTAAGACATAGTAATATTATCGTTTCAACATTTCCTTATCATTTAACAGATGATGCTGAGACTGAATAAAATAAGTTAAATCTGTCACATGACAGCATTTAAAGACAGGAAAAATAATCCTAAAGCTTTTAATATAGAAGTAGAGAGGAGTGGTTATATGGATTGGCTTGATGCAATGAATAAGGCAGTAGAATATCTAGAGGCTAATATTACTGAAAGACTTGATATAGGAGAGGTAGCGAAAATAGCTTTATCATCCACCTTTCATTTTCAACGAATGTACCATATGCTAACGGGTGTTACAGTAGCTGAATATATTCGTAGAAGAAGATTAACACTGGCTGCCCAAGATATTATAGCAGGTGAGAAAATAATTAATGTAGCCTACAAGTATGGTTATGAAACTCCTGAAGCATTCACAAAAGCCTTTAAAAAAATGCATGGAGTGAGTCCCACAGCTGCCAGGGAACCGGGAGTGCATCTAAAGGCCTATCCTAAACTATCCTTCCATATTTCAATAAAAGGAGAGAAAGATATGAATTATAAGATTGTTGAGAAAGAAAGCTTTAAAGTAGCGGGTAAACAGACAAGGATAACTATGGTAGATGGAGAAAACTTCAAACAGGTACCTAAGTTTTGGGAGGACTGCATGAAGGATGGATCATATCAGTGGTTAGCTTCAAAGGCTGGCAAGCTTGGTGTGCTAGGTATATGTAAGGATTTTGGTCTATACAAAGATGAATTTAATTATATGATTGCAGTGGAAGATATTAAAGACACACTTCCAGAGGGATATATTTTAGAAACCATACCATCAGCAACCTGGGCAGTATTTGAATCAGTAGGAGCCTTGCCTGAGGCAATACAGGATGTTACACGAAGGATCTTTGCAGAGTGGCTGCCTTCCACAGGGTACGAGCATGCCTGTGCACCAGAGTTAGAGGTTTATTATGAAGGTGATACAAGCTCTCCAGACTACAGATGTGAGGTTTGGATTCCTATCAAGAAGTAATAAGAATAATATTAATAAAAGGGTGGTTAATTGTTTAAGATGAATTCTAATACAGTTAACCATCTTTTATTTTTATGATGTGAGTATATTTATTATAACTGTACTAAAGTTTACAATTTAATATACAATAAATCATCAAGTTTAGCTACTTTGTAGATCTTAATGTAATAAACTCCACAATATGTTATAATTAACATTAATGTAAGTACCAATTTGAACCTAAATAGATTATATTTTGAAACGTGAGGATATTATGAGCATAGAAAAATACGATTTAATAGGAAAAACATACAATAAAACTAGACAAGCAGATAAAAGAATAGTTGATATTATAGTGGATAAACTACAGCTTTCTTCAGAAGATACCATTCTGGATATAGGAGCTGGTACTGGGAACTATACTGCTGAACTCTCGAAAAAGGGATTCAACCTAATTGCAGTTGAGCCATCAGAGGTAATGAGAGCACAAGGAAGAAAAGACTTAAATATAAAATGGCTAAGTGGAGTATCAGAAAGTTTGCCATTGGAAGATAGCTCAGTGAATGGTGTGATTTGTGTTTTAGCAGTTCATCATTTTTCAGACTTAGAAAAAAGTTTCAACGAAATGGTTAGAGTACTAAAATCTAAGGGTTCCATTGTAATTCTTGCAGCAGACCCTAGATTATGCTTAAAGGACTGCTGGTTAACTGACTATTTTACTGAAATAATGAAGAGGGGCTATGAGGCATATCAACCCATTAATGATGTAAAAGTTCTATTGGAAAAAGCAACAGATAATGGTGTTGAGCTTGTTGACTTTCTCATACCGGAAGATATCGCTGATAGATTCTTTTTTTCAGGCTGGAAGTATCCAGAAATGTACTTGGATCCATTGTTCTGTGCAGGAGTATCGCCACTAGCTAATGCACCAAAGGAATATTTAGATTCTTGTTTAGAAAGACTGAGAAATGACTTGGATAGCGGTTTGTGGCAAGAAAAATATGGGCATATTTTAAAACTTTCAGAATATGAGGGTGGATATAGATTCTTAATAGGACGAAAAAAATGACATTTACTACATCGTAAAGTGCAATTTGGGATTGTACGGTTTTTGTACAAAGGGAGGTAAAATATGAAGCTGTTAGGGCCTCAAGATCAGGTTAGTAAATTTATTAAAGATAAATGTATAAATTCAAAAATTGATATTAGAATAATTGACCTGATTTCAGAAGTAGGTGAATTATCAAAAGAGATATTAAAAGGAACTAATTATGGGAATAAACAGTTTGAAAAAACAAAGGATTGGGAAAGTGAAATAGGAGATGTATTCTTCTCTCTTATTTGCATAGCAAACGAAACAGATACTAACTTAGAGGATTGTCTAAATTATGTACTTAAAAAATATGAAAAAAGATTTACAGACAACGGAGATTTAGGTTCTGGAGAATAATGTTTTAAATTGACAAGTAATCAAAGCGTGACAAAGTTCTTTTATTTATAATAAATAAGATGATATTACTTTTGAAAGGGAAGAGTAAATGAATATAAATAATATAATCTTAACAGAAATAGAGTTTCCCAAAGTTTTCACAAATTTCATACGTAGGAGTTATGGATTGATATACTATAATGATAATAATAAGTCCTCCCACGATAGCAATCATGCCATATTATATACAGATAAAATAGATAATTTAGATATTGTTCTTGATGATATTAGTGAATTCTATTTGCAAAGAGGTATTACCCCAAGAATTTATCATCCATACATAAATGGATTTTTAGAGCAGAACAAGCAGATTTTTTTGAACCATGGATATGATATCGAGATATATGACAGTTGCCAGTATATGCTTCTTACAGGCGAAAATAAAATAAATGTGACTAAAAGGCTCTCAATTAAGCGTCTTAGAGAATGGGACGAGCGGATTGCTTCTCAGATATTTATACCTAATGATAAGGAATATGCAATTAATGTTATAAAAGAGGCTGTAAAAAATGAAAAATATCATTTGTTTGTAGGCTATCTTGATGATATTGTTGTAACAGTGGCCTCTATTTTTTATTCTAATTACGGATGTGCAAGGCTTGACGATGTTGAAACAGCAATTACTCAGCGAAATAATGGATATTCAAGAGAACTTATCAGCCATTTAGTAGAATATCATAAGGAAAACAGTAAAGCTGCATTCTATTTATGGGCAGAAAATCCAACAGCAATAAAAATATACACTGAAGCGGGTTTTACTCTCATGCCTATCCAATATGAAGCATGGGCAGCAGTATACAATGGAGAGGGTCAAAAGTGAATTTGAACATAAAGTATCCGTCGTCAAATTATAGAGATTATATTGAACGTGTTTATAAATTTTGTAAAGATAATGGAGTGTCAATGATTTTAAAAGGTTCCTTGGCAAAGGGTATAGCAACAAAATATTCAGATATAGATTTGATAATTTTGAGCAGAATTGAAGCTTCTAAAATTGATGAACTTATCAACATTTATGGCAAACCTGTAATGACTAATTTTACTGAAAATCCAAAAGGTATCTTAATTCTAGTATATGAAGATAACATTTCTGTAGATTTAGACTTAAGAGAGACTATATCAGAAGAAGATCTTATGAACAGCGTGGTGATCTTAAAATCGGAGACAAGTTTTAACATTGATAATAAGATTGTGCGAAATCAGATATCATCAAACTATATGCCTAATAGACCTGAATGGTATAAGGTGCTAAGGTTATTGCATAGAGGAATGATTAAGTACTTATCTAATAAGCCAGATATTGCATATGAATTATTGTCTGAAATAAAGGATAGTCTTATCAGCTTGAAAATTACTGATTTAAGTTTTAATAATGATTTTGAAAATGATATACAATGCATTTTTAATAGATTTTGCAAAGATTTTGAAGTTGATTCACGAATAAAAGGTTTATTCAATAATCTGTTCAAAGAATTTAATAAATAACCCATAACATATTCATCACATAATAAATAAAGATTTATAAAAATTTATTGGATAGTGAGAATAGGAATAATCTATCGAAAAAAACGGGACTATCGCATTAATAAATTAGTATACAATATATTATTCGGCAAATATAAAGTTTGCATAATATAATGTGACATTCAAATTTTAATGCGACAGCCCTATTTTCATTTATATATCAGCGTTTAGTATAACAGAGTTTAAATGTAGAAGAGGTGTTATTCTAAGATCTTATCCATCATGTGTGATTTTAAGGACTCTGTCATCATTTTCATAATGTCGGTCATAGACATTGTTTTTTCTTGTCCATTTTCTCTATCAACTCCATAAACATATTCAGGAAAGTTTAGTGGCTTATAACACTAATTTTAATTTTGTGTATAACTCAAAATGGCATATTAAGATATGTTCAAAAGAATAAAAGTATATTTACGAAAAATGTTATTTTTTTTATCAGTTGCTATAATAAGCTTGTACATACATTTATGTATTCAAGTGCAATAAATAACAAAAAATGTTGATATTTAAGGTAGTATGTGATAAACTTAAGTTACAGCGTATATAAAATCGCATCTTTTTGTTTCAACGACTCTAATTTTAACAATTCTAAGAAAAGGCTTCCAATACTATAAGGAAGAAGTAAAAATTCTAAAGACAAATTCACTAATTACCAAGATATTTAGTGTTTATCTATATAAATTAAACAAATCTGAATTAATTTCCATCTATGTTGCTAATCAAAATAATATTTCATTTTTTATCTTTTAATTCAAACGATTGCAAAAAAATTATATAATTTTTTATGTTTGTAAGTCTAATTATCAACTCTTGTATTCATATCAAGTAGTTAACATTCTAATTATTACTTTTCATAAAAACATATCAAGCACATGTCTTTCGCAATAAGAATTCTATTTGTGCTGCTATTTTTTCAACATAACTTTTAGTAGGTTTTAAATAATTTAATTATTTAAAATAAATTATATTAATTTTAGGAGGGATTTTATGAAAAAGAACTTACTTCGTAAGTTCACTACCTTCGTAGCAATTTTAGTTGTTTTTGTTACGAGTATAGTGAGCGGCCAGGTGACTTATCACCAAAACGTTGCTTCTGACGCTGGCGTAGTAGTACATTACTACAAGCCATCAACCTGGAGCACAGCAAAGATTTATTATTATGGTACTGGAATTACAGGACCAGCTTGGCCTGGTACTGCAATGAACCTGGAGAGTGGCAGCTGGTATAGTTATACCGTTCCTACTAATTCTCTGGTAATTTTTAATGACGGAGGAAGTAATCAAGTACCCGCATCTGGACAAGCTGGTATTTCCGTTACTCAAGAGTGCTGGTACAAAAGTGGAAGCTTAACAACTTATAATCCAGATGTAGTAGTTACAAGTAATCCAACAACAGCAGTAGCTGGAAGTTCATTAACCATTACCTACAATGCTGCTGGCAGGGCATTAGCAGGTTCTTCAACAGTAAAATTGCATTGGGGATATGATAGTTGGACTGGTACAACTGATACAGTTATGACTTCAGCAGGAACTAATTTATGGACAGCTACAATAACTGTACCAAGTGCTGCAAAATCTGCTGTAAATCTATGCTTTACAAATGGAACAACATGGGATAGTAATAATTCCGCAAACTGGAGTATAGCTGTGACTCAAAGTGTAACTGCTACACCGACAGCAACGCCAACAGTAGCGCCAACAGTAACGCCAACGGTAACGCCAACAGTAACGCCAACAGTAACGCCAACAGTAACACCAACAGTAACACCAACAATAGCGCCAACAACATCACCAACATCAGGTATAAAAGTATTCTATAAATCTTCATGGACTACAAACAAGATTTATTATTGGAACACTGTACCTGCAACTACTGTTACAGCTTGGCCAGGAGTAGATATGACTAATGAAGGTAATAGCTGGTACAGCTATACAATACCTGGAGTTACTTCCACTAGTTTAATATTTAATAATGGTTCAGGTTCACAAACTGCTGACTTAAGCAGAACTACAGGAACTTGGTATTATTACAATAACGCTTGGACAAACGTAGATCCAAGAGTAGATTCCACAGCTCCTACTGTTACTGCTGCACCAGCTGCAGGTACTTATGAAGGAACTAGTTTATCAGTAAGCTTAACTGCTGCAGATAATGTTGATACAGCTCCAAAAATTTACTACACAACAGATGGAACTACCCCAACAACTTCTAGTACTTTATATGCTGGTAGTTTCACAATAATAAAGGATACTACTGTAAATGCAATAGCTGTTGATAACAGCGGAAATATCTCTACTGTTTATAGCTTTGCATATAAATTGGTATCAGATGCTACACCACCAACAGTTGCAGCTAACCCTACATCAGGAAGATATTTAACAGCACAAAATGTATCCTTTACAGTTACAGATAATAAGGACACTGCTCCAAAATTATACTATACAACTGACGGTACAACTCCACAATTAACAGATGCATATTTGTATAAAGGTGGATCAATATATGTAAGCAAGGATACAACTATTAATACTATTGCTATAGATGCTTCTGGCAATAAGGCTACAAATACTTTCATATATAATATTGGAGCTTATAATCCAGAAGATTTCAGAGATGAAACTATATACTTTGTAATAACTCCAAGATTCTTTGATGGTGACCCAACTAACAATGTTCATTGCTGGGATGACGCCACTGCTAAAAACCCAGATACCGATCCAGCTTGGAGAGGAGACTTTAAGGGACTTACAGACAAGCTAGATTATATCAAAGCCTTAGGTTTCAGCGCTATTTGGGTAACACCACCAGTTAAAAATGCCAGTGGATATGATTATCATG
>JAUZPI010000085.1 GCA_030706015.1 Bacillota bacterium | reverse complement strand
TGAAGAGCAGACCTTAAAGCGCTTTGTTGAAATTGAATCTAAAAAATATTATAAAACAGGTGATATGGTAAAACTAGAAAAAGATCATTATATTTATTTAGGAAGAATGGATCATCAGATAAAAGTTCAAGGCTTTAGAATCGAACTGGGTGAAATTGAATCTGTAATACGTTTTAATGATAATGTCATAGAAGCTGCTGCGATACCTTGGCCTATAGTAGACGGTGAAGCACAAGGACTAGTTGCTTTTGTAAGCGGAAATAATATAAATGTAGATGAATTAATGGAAACATGTAAAACTCATTTACCTTATTATATGAATCCTAGCCATATATATATATTAAAAGATGTTCCTTATAATTCAAATGGAAAAATTGATTATAACGCTCTTAAGATGAAATTAAGTGAGGGATGCTAAAACCATTATTTTTTCCATAGTTATTCACAGTGCTTGCGCGCACTGTTTCCTAAACAAAAAAAGCCATGGCGATAACCATGGCTTTTTCAACTCTGTATTTAATTCACTCTAAGAGGATGCTCAGTTAAGCTATTTTCTATATCAATTAATTCTTGTCTATAATCTTTGTAATCAGACTTATTAATACAAGCTGTTATTATATAAAAGCTTCCTTTTGTCTCTACTATAGTATCAACAAAACTTATTTCAGCGCCATTAATAGAACCATCATATTCGTATTGTAATGCTGCACATTTGTTTACCCTTTTATGTACCGGCGCGGTTTGTATCATGTTTTTACCCTCTTTTTCATAGCCAGCTGCTACATTACTATAATAATTGTCTAGGGAAATATCCCCTAGCTTAACCTTAGAATCCCTTACAACAAAAATCCCTCTATCCTTATCAAATGCCTGCAAAGATAAACTAAACTTGCCGCTAGTCTCTTGTTCAGCCTCCTGCCAATCTATAGGAGCAGTTAATGTAAAGCTACCATCAAAACTGAGAAAATCTGTGGTTTCATCATCATAGTAATCATCTTCATCACTGTTATTATCATCATACTGATCATTACGCAAATTGCTATTCACACTAAAATTATTTTTTTCTCTAGTGTTAATATCTTTAAAAATTGTTGCTAGTCCAACAATCATAAGTCCCATAAGGCACAACATTACACTTGATGATATAGCACTAATTATTATAATATTCTTATTACTCTTCTTTTTAGCCACATTATGTGTGTATGTATTATTAGGCATACCATAACTAGGGTTAAATTGTGGTATCTGCTGCTGATAAGGATAACTAATGCTATTATCCGAATACCTTTTCTCTTGAGGAATTTCATTTAGATTTTTTCTTTTTCTAATATCAATTACCTTTGTACCTGCAATCCTATCATGCAAACACTTACGGCTGACATCAACAATAAGTAAACTATCTACAATAATGTATATTGGAATTAATGCCAATAATCCATTAACTATATATCTAAGCAGCACATTGGATATGAATCCTCCATTCACTTCCGTTCCTTCTTTAACTATTTTGATTCCAAATATCATCTTTCCAAGAGTTTGTCCCTTAATCGTTAGAAAAATTATCTGGACAATGCTTACTATTGCTGCAAGAGAAAATAATCCTATGAAAACTATTTTTGTTTCAAGGGAACGACCAAATATCCTGAAAAATATTACTCCCCATAAAACTACTAAAATTACAGCAAAAATATCTATTATTTTAGCTATCAGTCGTTTTTCTATGCTAGCTAAGTTTTTCTCTACAGTGCCTTCAACCAACTGCTGCACCTCCTCATTATTTACAAATTAATTGTACAGCCAATTACTATAAATGTAAATTAGTGTTTTACTTTTCAGCAAATTAACACAAAAAAATAAGGCCCAGTGAGGAATACCCCCGCTAGGCTTAAACTATTACTCTGCTATTACAAACAAATTATCTCTTTATGAATAGACTTCTATATTCCTAAAAGTGCCTTCCATGTGTTTTCACCGATAATCCCATCCATAGTGAACCCATGTGTCCTTTGAAAATTAATAACTGCTTGTTTAGTTTCACTACCAAACATGCCATCTGCTGTTACACCCAGTCTACCTTGTACCCATTTTGTTATATTACCTTCAGCACCTTGTTTAATCAACGGGCATGCTGCTAAAGTTTTAGGTCCTGCAATATTATCCACTACTAAATTACCAAACCCCTGTTTATTCAATTCAGCCTGTAATGAAGCTACTGAATTATAAAAAGCAGCTGACTGAGCTGGTTGTGTAATAATCGCAACAGATTGTCCATTAATTGCATTCTGTATATCGCTTAAAAGCATATCCCACGACCTTCCATACTGCTCAAGAAAAGCAATAGGATCTTCATGATTGGTCTGATGAAATGTCATTGAACACCAATAGTGGCTAAAAATATTGTTAGCGTTCCAATTGTATCTCTTGCAAATACTTGCAGCTAATTCTATAGTGTTTTGATAAACTGCATTAAATTTAGCTGCATCATGTCCATAGGGCATGCACATTTCTATACTTAAATATCTGTGATTTGCTGTGGGACCAGCGTGCCAAGCAACTTCATTTTCAGGTATGGTTTGTATATCTGTATTCCAGTCTACAAAATAATGAGCTGAGGCTGCTACATATACTCTATTGAAGTAATCTCTGTTGTTTTGAGCAGTAGCTCCTTCATTATCCGTATCGTGAATAACAAGTCCAATTGGAGAAAGAGCTTGGTGGCTGCGATTTTTATTTATATATTCCTGCTGAACAGCAGCAGCCTTCACATTTGCAGGCATAAAAAAAGCAGTACCACTTAGTACTGCTGCTGATATAAAAGGTATTAACTTTTTACTTAACACTTTAACAGCCCCCTTATTTTTTTATAAAAATAAACCCCAATAATGTTCCGATAATACCAGAGCATATTGAGGTCATAATTGCAAGTTTAATCTTAGAGAAATCTTCAGCTGGCTTTTCTTCTATCTTTTCAAGCTTACTGCTTATATCCTTTATGCTATTCTTAATTTCATTTAGAATTACAAATATCATCTTAATTTGTTCTCCGCCGCTTGCTGAAAATTTCTCCACTTCACCAAGTCTTTCATATATATCCTTAATATCATCCTTAATTCTAGTTACATCTTCTTTCATGTTAATGACCTGTATGCAATCTTTGCAGTTTTCCCCCATGATACGCCTCCTATTCTAGAAATTTTTCTGCATCATTTGTATTGTTGAATGTAAATTCCACTAGATCTCTGTGATTCATAATTATATCCGCGTATGTGTCTGGATTAACTAATATTGCTATTTTGTTTTCCAATGTAAGATTCAAGCCTTCTATTATAGCATAGCCATGTTTATCTAGTTTCAGATTATTAAAATTCAATAGAATACCGCCTTTATATACAGCAACTTTTTTACAAAATTCCACTAGCTCATGCGCTGATAACATCTGTTTAAAGGTGCATTTTAAATAATCCTTGGCTTCAACTATTTTGTACAGAGAATCACATCCTTACTGCGTAATTAAATCTTGCCTTCCATGCAAGGTTAGATAAGCATCTATACTCTCTTTTAATTGAGGTTTCTTGCTTATAACATAATCGTAGGTATAAGCTCCATCTATAATTCTTTGAGCTAAATAATCTGCCATTTTATATACCTCCATTAAGAATTAAATCGTCAATAGCTTTTTGCATTAAATTTATTTTTTCCATCAAAACCTCTGCTTGAGTTTTTGGTTTATCCTGTTCCTGTGTCTCACTCTCTTCTGGCTTTGGTGTATCTAAAGATATGTCCTTTATATCCCATCCAGTTCCATTCCATACTGCTATATGTTCACTATCAAGCTGCGGCGGTTCTACTATTGTAGCATTGGAAGGAATTAAAAAAACTCCCGGTTCAAGGGGAGATTCGTCAGCTTCATCACATCCAATATATATTCCATTTACATCATAATTATATATCTTCATAGTATCCTCCTAATATTTTATACAAGCTAATAAGGCAATATTTTTAGGTCGTGTTTCATTTGCGCTAGGTGTATAGGCATCATATTGATTAGTTGAACTTGGAAAGTATAGATATCCGCCAGATCCATATGTGGAATCACCTCCGCCTATTGCTGTTAAGGTACCCGAGTTATTTGGTGTCCAGCCAGATTGAACTACTCTAAAACCGTGTTTGTGGTAACCGATACCATCGCTTTGTGAGGAAGCAAACACTCTTGATGCATCCACACCAACACCATCATCCCAAGATCTTATGAATTGTCCACGTAAATCTGGAAGATTAAAGGTTGTTGAGCCGTCTCCAGCACCAAAAGTGGTTCCTATTGCCGAAAATAAAGCTGCATACGTGGATCTGCTTACTGCTGCACCATTAGCTTTTAACCATCCAGAAGGAGCAGTATTTCTAGCAAAATACGCCACTTGTCCAGATGGTACTATGGCATCTTTTAATCCATCCACGTTATCAATTATATGATTATGACTATCATCAGCTACGGTTACAGCTATGCTTATATCAGAGGATCCATCAAAGGTTGCTGATCCCGTAGCATCACCACTTAGTGCAATAGTCTTACTAGCAGCTAACTTTGTGGCTGTAGATGCATTTCCGGATAAGCTTGCAGTTATTACTCCATTTACCTTTAAATCATGATTTATAGGTAAATAGGTACACAGTGTTTGGGTGCCAGTTGGTAAGGCTGCTATAAATGGCTGCAATTCGTAAAATTTAATATTGAGTGCAGTTATTAAGGGATTAAATACAATTTGGCTATATGCGTATAAATTTTTAATATACAATTCTACGGTAGTCTGGGTAGTTGTATTTACTGTGGTAACTGCTGCAAAACAATCCTTGGTTAAGGTATCATTGTCCGTTAATTCTAAGTCTATACCAGGTGCACTTCCTAAAGCGTTTTGTTGTTTAACTCTAAAATATAATCTGCCTTTTTGCGTATTGCTAGACCCATTAGCACAATCAATAAATTCTATTAAAGCCTGCCCATCTTGAAACTGGGCTACTATATCTACAGAAGCAATTTTAGTCCATTGACCTGCGTAAGATATAGATGAATTTGTTGTAAGAAACCCTCTATACTTATAAAAGTCTGTTGCTTGGTAAGTATCTAACGTATCTGCGTCCAGTCCTGAATTATGACCATCATTACCCGTATGCCACACAGTATTTGATCCTAGCTTTATACTACCTACATTATTGAATATCGCATCTCTTGAGGCTGCCCTCTGTTGAACACTAAACAAAGGCAATTGATTGTTGTTATTGTCTGTACCATACAATACTAGATTATTATCGGATTGCAGCGTTAGTTTAGTATTTGTACCTCCTAAGGCATCCTTAAATACTAAAGCCTGACCATTATTCATTGTTAAGGCACCAGTCATTGTATCTCCAGCTTTATTTAACTTATTATTGTTAAGATCCTCTAACGTAGCCGTTGGCAGTGTCCTCCAGGAAGCTTTACCTGTAACTGACTTTATCATATAAGCTAGGTTAGAAAGTATTGTAGTCAGAACTGCGGAGTCAGCACTTGGTGCTGTAGTATCTACCAAAGTTCTGCTTCCTATGATAGTATCAGTACCAGCCCCAGCTGCCAGTTGAGCAGCCGTTACACCGCCAGTAGTAATACTAAGAGTATTGCCAGACTTAGTTAAACCTGTTCCTGCAATTATTTGCCCTGCACCACTAAATTGTGTCCAGGTTATTGCTGTAGTTCCTATGGTGATATTACCATTTTGGGTCATTATCCATCCGCTGTCACCATAGGTAGTACCTTGTTCTACCCAAACATAAGACCCTGATGTAAGCTTAGCCCCAGTGTCTGCATCTGCAGCTCTTGTTAATACATATGCAGTAGTTGAAGATCCAGCGTTTGTAACGGTATATATACCGTTTTGCGCTTGAGTCGTTTGATCCTTTACTAAAACTCTATCTCCTACAGCTAAAGTTACTCCATCATATACAGCAGCGGCGCTCACATTTGATGTAAGTGTTCCAGCTGTATTATTATAGGCTGCATTAATGTCAGCTCCTGTAGTAGCTGCTCTAACGCTGTCTTTTGGATCAAGACTTTGCTTTACAGCATCCACATATTGCTTTAAACCCTGCAGTAATGCCTGTACTGTATTTCCTGTAATTCCTGCTATTGATGAAGCTCCTATTTTATCAGCGCCGCTGCTGCCACTGGTAGTAGAGCCTAACACTGTTTGGGTATAATATCTTGTATCATGATCCCCACTGGTTTTATGGGTTGTTAGGCTGCTGTTTGTTGTATCTATAAATGCCTTCATGGCTTCTAAAATAGCTTGTACTGTAGCACCGGTAAGGCCGGTTATTGCTGTAACTCCTATTTTATCTGCTCCTGCAGCTCCACCAGTAACTGAACTTAATACCGCTTGTGTAAAATATCTTGCATCATGATCTCCACTAGTCTTATGAGTTGCAAGATTAGTATTTGTTGTATCTATAAATGCTTTAAGTGCCTCCAGTAAAGCTTGCACAGTGGCACCAGTAAGACCACTTATTGCTGTAACTCCTATCTTGCCAGCACCACTGCTGCCACTAGTAGTGTCACCCAATTCTGTTTCAGTGAAATATCTGCTGTCATGATCTGTACTAGTCTTATGAGCCGCTAATGCCGCTCCTATGGCTGCTAAGATTGCTTGTACTGTGTTACCAACATATCCACTTACTGTAGCAGCTCCTATTTTGTCGGCACCACTACTGCCGCTGGTAGTAGAACTCAATGTGGTTTGTGTGAAATACCTGCCATCATGATCTCCACTGCTCTTATGGGTTGTTAGATTAGTATTAGTCGTATCCCCAAAAGCTTTAAGTGCTTCTAAAATAGCCTGTACTGTGGCACCAGTAAGACCACTTATTGCTGTAACTCCTATCTTGCCAGCACCACTGCTGCCGCTAGTAGTGTCACCTAATTCTGTTTCAGTGAAATATCTGCTGTCATGATCAGTACTAGTCTTATGAGCTGCTAAAGCTGCCCCTAAGGCTGCTAATATAGCCTGCACTGTAGTTCCAGCATATCCACTTACAGCTGTAGCTCCTACCTTGTCTGCACCACTGCTGCCACTAGTGGTAGAACCCATTACGGTTTGAGTATAATACTTTGTATCATGATCTCCACTGCTCTTATGGGTTGTTAGTGCTGCTCCTATAGCTGTTAATATGGCTTGTACCGTAGTTCCGGTGTATCCACTTATAGCCGTAGCTCCTACTTTATCAGCACCGCTGCTGCCGCTTGTGGTAGAACCTACTACCGCTTGTGTATAATACTTTGTATCATGATCTCCGCTGCTCTTGTGTGCTGTCAGAGCAGCTCCTATAGCTGCCAAAATAGATTGTACTGTGGTGCCAGTATATCCACTTACAGCTGTAGCTCCTATCTTATCGGCACCAGCTGCTCCTGAAGAAATAGCTCCTAATTCTGTTTCTGTAAAATATCTATTATCATGGTCAGAACCACTTTTATGAGTATTAAGATTTTCTAATAAATTTTGAAAAAAGGAATCTACTAAATCCCAGTTATTATTAAGTAATACATCTATATTAAAGGTACTATCCTTATCTGCTACTGGATCTGCCTTATATAGCTGCATGTTTGTAGTTTTATTAGACAATTCTCACACCTCCTGCAAACTTATCTAATTTTGTTTGTTGTAATTGTCCTAATGTCATAGTTCCATTAATATCTCCCAGCAATAAAAAAGCCAGCGAATACTCTAGGAGTAAGTACGCAGGTTTCATTTGTTCCAGTGCATACTTTACATCTCCCATATTGGGCGGAGTTCCTAAAACACTTTTAAATCTTATATGAATAGTCCCATCAAAGGTAACCTCCACATCTCCATTAGTGAAGGAATCGCAAACAGATTTAAATAGAGCTGCATTTAACTTACCATTTCCCCGCCATCTGGATTTTACCAAACTGCGTCTGTCTTCTAGACTTTTGGTAATATCTGTTGGTATGTTTAGCTCTTTTTCATATATATTTAGTGCCCAGGTAGCTGTGTCAATGTTTAGCTGAGCTTCTATATCCTGAAGATCTGCTTCCATGCTATCAAGCTCTTGTCCTTGAGACGTATATATACCATTGAAGCTATTATTTTCGCTAATAAAATCAGGAACGCTGTTTTTAAGTTTATTAGTATACAATGTTAACAACTCCTTTAACAGGGGTTTCAGTAAGGCTGGAAGTATAATTTAATATGATATTTGAAGTATCTCCATTTACAGTTAAATTACTGTAATCCTTAAAACCAGGAGTGCTGAATATAATGGAACCAATCTTTGAATAACTAACATAGTTTTCTTTAAAAGCAATACTCTGAAGATATTCTGTTAAAGTATCCTGAAAATTTTGCAGCCTTTGAGTATCTGAGTAGCCTGGATCTCTTACTGCAGTAAAACTCACATTAATTTGTTTAGCTGCTGCTCCTTGAACTGTTGTAACTGCTCCAAAAGGTGCAGCTCCATTTCCTAAGCCTTGAGGGGCAGGATCCATGTAATTTTGTAATTCATTTACTAATTCATCACTTGGAGGCTGCTTATTAGCATCTATAACTATAAGCTTCACAGTATTGTTACCATTCCAGGTAGGATATACTTTTACATCTCCTATACCTGGACAATTTTTAGCGAGACTTATATATTGTGCAATATTCCCCTGTGTAGCAGGAGCAGATACTCTTTCATAATATCTTTCTATCAGGCTGCTATCGTCTTCCTCATCAAAGCCATCTTGTGTAGGTTCCAAGTTAGTAACACTTGATATTCCAGTAATAACTATAGGCAGTTTAGTTATCTGATTTGCCGGTACCATTCCTATGCTTCCAGGCTGAACACATTGTACTTTAACAGTATCAGAGCCATTTATAGTTTTACTTTCCACAGCTTTAAATTGAATTTCATCGCTGATTTCAAATAAGTCATCTATATTGATATTGCCTGTACCTGTTACAGTTAGTTCAGTATAGGCATAAGTAGCTGGATTTCTTGTTATACCAGTTCTTTGATATATTCTTTCACTTAATTCATCCCCTTGAAGATTTTCAATATTAAATTTAGAAGCAACCTCATCAAGTTTTATATAAAATTGAGCAAATTCATTAGCAGCAGGTGAAAGAGCATCATGAATAAAGGATCCTTCACTCTTGTCCACATCATTTGCTACAGAACTTTTCATACGTTCAAGTATTATATTCTCTGAATTATTTTCACTATACACTCATTGCCACCTCCCCATAAATTGTTGTTACAGTAAAGTCAACATTAACCTTACCATCAAAAATTTCTATACTGACATCTTTAATATCATCAATATAAGGGTTTATCATTAAAGCTTCTTTAATGCATCTTTCTGCCTCACTTTGCATTGCTTCTTTGGTTAAACCCTGGCCTACAATTTCCTGAAACTCCTGTCCATAATCAAAACTATAAGCTGAAAATACATATCTTTGAGTACTTAGCGCCTTCCATATCCATATTTTGATTGCCTCGGTGCCTTCCACCAATTTGTATTTTCCATTTTCAAATATAAAATCTTTCTTTTCAAAATCCCAAGCAAACTCCTTAGGTATTGGTAAGTCAGTACTGTAGGAGGAGCTCTTTATTAAGGATTCTGAATCCACCTGGTATTGTGGTAATAAACTCATATGTTCACCACCTTACAAAAAATTAAAAAAGCAGCATCGTTTAATTGAATCAATGCTACTGTATCCCCTTGATTTAGAGTTTTAATTTGATCATTAACCAGCAGATTATTAGCATTTAGCTGAATATCTGCGGTTTTGATTGTAGGTTTACTATCTATAACTTCACCTAGTTGAATGCTGGCTGGATTATATTTAGCTCCTTGTTCTCTAATTATATTAATAATATGGGCATAAGGATTTGATTTCATAGCTATTAGTCCTCCTTCGCATCCATTTCATTTTGTTGATATAGAGTTAGTTTCATAGTATGCTTTCCTGTTCCTATATCCCAAGTGTGAGAGTCAGAATCTATATACCATTTTGAGTTCTTTAAAGAATCTATATACCATATGTTTGTATTTAAAGCATACCCTGATATACATGCCCTATTTCCCAGAACCTCTATATCTGTACATATATCTAACCCATGCATCATATTTTCAGCAACGACAGTAGGATTTTTACCTTCTTCAATGGTGTAAGCCTCTTGAAGCACTCCGTATAATTTAACCCATCCATCATTGCTTACTAATTTACCTGTGTAATTTCCCTTATCATCGTATATTTTCACCTTGTTAACCATATTCTCAATACTCTCAGTATAAGAAGTATCAATTACGTTTTCCTCTGGTTTTAAGGTATAATCTACTACAGTACTTCCCTTCTCTATTATGTTTAATGCAGTACCCTTCATCAATGCCATATACTGTCTGCCATTAATTTGTGATACCTTAGTATAAGCCTTCATGATTACATCATAAAGGCTTTGTGCCTGAACAATAAGATCTATTCTTGTTCCGGTTTTTAAAATACTGCCTGCACCAACTCCAACCTCCTGGCAGATCTTTACAGCTATATCTTCTGGCAAAGCGTTACTAAAATTAAAACTAGCCTTTGATTTTAAAAAGTAAATTAAATAATCATAGGCTGTAATTTTCAATTCTTGGCCGCTGCTGCTTAATTCTCTGCTGAATACCACACCTCTAAAAAATTCATTACCATCTTCCATGGCCCAGATTAAGCTTCCGGGCGTAATTTGAATAAAAACCTGATTTTTATCAAATATGCTGTACGCCACTGACAAACCTAATTTTCTAGAGGCTTGAGACTTGTCCCCAGACCACTCAATACTTTTTAAGAGAGGTGTTATATTAACAGATTTGTTTCCACTTAAAGTCCAAACACTTATCATATATATAGCACCTGCCCTACATATATAACATTAGGATTTTTAATATTATTTTTTATGGCTATTATTTTATAATCGGATCCATCGCCTGTAATTCTTTTGGCTATGTCCCACAGTGTATCTCCATTCTTTACTATATATGTTTTTGGAGTATTTTTTGTTGGCCTGGCGTTAATAGTCTTTTGTGTACTATTACCAGAGGCAATATTTATAGTTTTTGACTGCAGAGTTACTACTCTGTATTCCTTAAGGTTTATAGAAAAAGAAACATCTCCTGTTCCATCTACCTCACCATATTCAAAGTCTTCAATTGAAACAGTCATATTTATAGGAGTTTCTGTTATTAAAAGCCTTATTGGATTGCCGCTTAATCGCCACTTTTCAATTAGTTTCACACAATCATAGGGCGCTTTAATATTTTTATATTGGCAAAAATAATAGGCGTGAGCAGGAAAGATTGAACTTAAGCTGATAGTTGATAATTTTGACTTTCCAATAAAGCTTATTTCTCCAAGCTGCTCTACTGTAATACTACTATTTAGATTGCCATTTTGAATTTTAAATTCAGGAGGAGGTACAGGAAGCTGTAACTTCTCCTTATCTTTAATAAACCAAAATTCCATTGTTATCCCCCTCCTATGCTGTGGTTAGACTAGCTTCATGTATTTTTTTAACTAAAGCTTGAGCTATCTTGTCAATGTCTGCATCTTCTCTTATGATAAACTTCTCAGCAATTTTCTCAAATATAACTGTTACACCCTTATTATTACTGCTTGTGCCGACGTTATTTGAGCCTAATTGCATTTTGTTTGAACTTAATTTCATTTCTGTAGCCTTAACATCTTTAAGATTGCCCTGCAGATTAGTTTTTACGCCTACAGCCACATCCTTAACATTATCTGTTATTAGATGTGTATTCACCTTAATACCTTTAGCCATACCATGCATGAAATCAGGCATCCAGCTTTCGTAGTCTGTTACATTTATACCCTCTCTTTCGAGATACTTTAACACTTATATAAGTGGGATTAGACTATCTCACACTCTCATTGAGAGCCCATGCACTTCGAAATAAGGAATTTCACCTTATCTCTACTTCCTAACGGAATAGTCGTTACACCTTCCTCGTATGAGGCTTGGCACGATATTGGCATATCATAAAAAATGATTTAGCTTTTTATCGTTAGCATAGCATTTTAGCTACACACCCTATATTTATAGGTTCACATGGTTTTTCATAACGTATCACTACGTTAAGCCGCTAATGTTAACGGTCCTACATCTGGAACACTGAAGTGTAAGAAACTTCTGATTTTATCAGCTACTCCACTTACTGCATCTTGTATTTTTCCTATAGCTCCTGTAATGCCTTTTACAAGCCCATCTATAAAATCTTTACCCCAGGTTAATGCTTTACCAGGTAAACCAGTAATAAAGTTTATAGCAGAATTAAAGCCATTTACAACTGCACTATAAATATCACTTATTGTATTTGTTATTCCATTTTTCATACTTGTAAACATATTAACACCGTAGTTATATAGTCTGCTTGGTAAAGTTACAAACCAATTTAATATACTATTCCAAATGCTAACTATACTATTCCAGATATTATTACATGTATTTAGCACTCCATTTTTTAAGTTATTCCAACCGTTAATGGCACTCTTAGTCAAACTATTCCAAATAGCTGCTAGCCAATTAGTTACAAAGTTCCAAACTGCAACTATATTATTTTTGGCATTCTCAAAAGAACCTTTAATATATCCAACTATGGCTTGAATTACTCCAGTAAATATCTGTTTAATGCCTGTCCATATTTGACTAAAAGCCTTCTGTAATCCCTGCATAGTTTTGAACACATCACTTTTTAGCTTAGTGAAGTTACCAGTAACCAGATCATGTATAAACAATACTGGAGCCATAATTATTAGTTTTATTGCATTCCATACCCCTTGAAAAACGGTCTTTAACCCATTGAATATATTTGATATTCCAGTACGCATATTATTAAAAATATTTGTTATGTTATTGATAAAGGTTTTTATAATAACCGTTACTACTGTCTTAATAGCATTCCACACAGTGGTAAACACACTCTTTATTCCATTTAACCTGCCACCAGTTATATTATTTAGTAAATCAAAAGCTCCTTTGAAAAAACCAACTATAGCTTGAATTACTCCAATAAATATTTGCTTAATTGCTGCCCATATCTGACTAAAGGCCTTCTGTAATGCCTGCATTGTTTTTATTTGATCACTTTTTAATTTGCCAAAATTACCAGTAACCCTATCGCATAAAAACAATATTGGTGCTAAAATTATAAGTTTTATAACCTCCCATACAGCCTTGAAAAAATTCTTTAACCCATTGAATATGTTAGAAATACCTGTATGCATTTTACTAAAAATACCGGTTATACCATTAACAAAGCCAGTGACAATGTTGGTTACAACTGTCTTAATGCCATTCCATATGTTAACAAATACATTCTTTATATTGCCCATTACTTCACCGCATTTAGCTTTGAAGTTATCCCAATGCTTTTTCAAGGATTCACCTGCACCCTTTACTGCTTCAAAAATCTTGGCTACATGCTCCTTAAAGCTTGTAAATGCCTCTTTCACACCTGTCCAAAGCTTTTTAAAGAAGGCACTAATCTGGCTCCAATGGGTTATTATCAAGTAAGCTGCAATAGCAATAGCAATTATTACAACAACCACTATATTTCCAGATGCCATTAACCACTTCATTATGCTACCAGCACCTTTGATAGCTTTACCTACATCAATTATGGTTTTGGTTAAATTGGTTACTTTAGAAATTATGGGTCCCATAGCTGCTGCTGCAATTAGTAGCTTTGCTATAGTCTCCTGTTGAGCTGGAGACATATTCCTAAAGTGCTCAACCAATTTTGTTAGATATGGCACCACCTTCATAATCATTGGCAGGAGTACTAATCCAAATTGGATACCTAACTGCTGCACCTGTGCTTTTAGATTATTTATTGGGGCAGTAGGAGACGAAGCTGTCTTGGCTAACTCACCTTGTGCTTTAGTGGTTTGATCTAAAATCAATCCATATCTAGCTTGTACGCTTTGTGCATCTGTTAATCCATGATTCAAGGCATATTGTTTAACTGCTGTATCGTCAATAGCAATTCCAAGGTCCTGTAATGGCTTATATTGTCCAGATATTCCATCCTTTATAGCCTTAAAGGCATCTTCAGGCTTCATCTTGTAAAAATTAGACATACTATAAGTTACATTAGTTAACCCCTCTGACATATTAACAGCTCCATCCTTCGTCTGCCCCATAGAAGTTAACATATCCTGATAATCCTCCATGTTCTTTCTAACCTCATAGGAATTCAGCCCACAGCTTTTTGATATGTTGTCGCTCCATTCCCTGGCGGACTTTGACATACTGCCCATAGATTCATTAAAGGAATCTTCGCTGTCCATAAAATCCAACGCCATTTCTGATACTTTCTTTCCTATATCTACAAGAGGATCTGTTATTCTGCCCTTTAATGTATCTCCAACAGATTGAAGCTTTTCCCAAGCCTTTTGGGATTTACTTACCTCCTCAGTCTGCTTCTCTGCAAACTGGATCATATTCACATTAATATTATTTAGTACTGTAGTATAATTATCCTGTAAGGTTATTACTGCATCTATAACATGTGCTATACTAATCACCTCCTAAGGATTCAATTTCATTATTTCTCTGTTCTATTTCATAATGCATAAAAGCCTGGATAATCTTCTTTTCTCCAGACTTCCTGTGGTAATACTCACTTGGCATTATACGTTTATAACGGAAAAGGAAGTACATTAGCTGTACTTCCCCGTCCGTTTCTATTAGTTTTTTATATCACTTTCCTCATCTTTCTCATATCCAGAAAGCTCAACTATATTGTTGTATAGTTCATCTATTTCACCACTTAGAAGAAGCTTGTTTACTAATTCCTTTGGTGTTGGGCATCCAAAATGTTCTTGTACCTCTTTTGATTTAAATACACCGGGACATCCTTCTATAAGAGTAAGCACCTTAGTGTTGTGCATGTTTATTTTTTTGATGTCACCTTTTTTTATTTCAAGAGAGTTTTCTTGTATTTCTGAGTATTTTTCTGGATCTACTGCCTTACATTCGAAGTCCAATTTTAACCCATCTAATTTTCCAAGCTTTAATGTTACCACCTTTGTTGGCATAACTATTTTACCAGCATCTAATTTTAATAATTTTTCAACACTATTCATGTACTTTACCTCCGATTTTTACTATTATATTAAATCTAAGAATTCCCAATCACTGAAAGTGAATGGAATAGATTCTTCACCGTTTTTCTTTGCTTCCCAGTCTACAAGAGTTAGTTCATCAAAAGTTACATCTTTAAGAACTATTCTTTCAGCTCCTAATGCATCTGGATCTGCAAGCTTTGAAATTATTGTGCAGACAGTTTGTTTTCCACTTCTGATATTTCCGCTAATAAGCTTTATCATGCTGCTGGAAACCTTATTGAGCTTTAAGGTTCCTTTACATTCCATTCCTGTAACCTTGCTAGCCTTTGCAAGTCTTCTAGTAATGTTAACATCTGCTTTATTAAGAGTTACCTTTGCTTGAAGCGCTGTTGCCTCTGCCATGTAGTTTCCATTTATCCATATCTCACCGTATGTTCCGTTTATGACGTTTTGTGGTTTATAACTATTCATTCTTTCATCCCCCTATATTGATAAATTAAGTTCAATATCTTCCATTGCATCAAGA